>JAMPIU010000050.1 GCA_023667845.1 Dehalobacter sp.
GGGTACCACCCGTTCCCATCCCGAACACGGAAGTTAAGACCTCCTGGGCTGAAAATACTCTTTGGGGAAGATAAGACGTTGCCAGGTAAACGAGAGACTACATCGAATGATGTAGTCTCTTCATATATGGATGGCTTAGTGCCGTGGTGCTAAGGATGGTAAGGGAACAGCGCAGGTAACTAAAGGAGTACATGTAAACAATGTACCCCTTTGCTTTCCATGAATAATTCAGTATACTATAGGGTAAATTGATTGAGAAATAGCAGTAAATGGAGAGTAAATGATGGATACACTTCGGACTAAAGAAAATCAGCCCGGGCATAATGGTGAAGACGATAACTATCTATTTTTTTCCAGCCTGGAGCTCATTGACTATTTTGTTAATAACTTAGCAGATAAAGACATCAGAACTCAAACGAAAAGAATACTTGAAATGGCCAGAGTTTTTATGAGAAAAAAAGATTTTAAGCTGGAAGATATTTATTCAGTACTCATTATGGTTAGAAATATCGGACTTGGTTCCCAGATTGATGAAGTCTTTTCTTTATATTTTAAAGAAGGTAATTACCCTATCCGGGTTTTTATCCAAATTGCAGATTTAGAAAGCACAGCCGATGTTGAACTGGAATTTTCAGCCTACCGAGGTCAAAAAAAATATATCAATAACGGAAAGCTTTTTCTGTCTGAAGGGCCTTTCTCACAAGGGGTTATCATAGAAAATTATTATCACGGTTCTGCTATACAGCCCTTTTCTCCACTTGACCAAAGGCTTATTGATGGTGACTTCAAGCAGGCTGTCAGGCAGTGCTTGGAGAACCTGAAGAATACTCTGGAGTCGGCAGGGAGCAGTTTAAATCAGATTTATTCTTTTATGGTTTATTTAAAAGATTTGAATACACTTCCCGAGGTTGAAGAGATCGTCGGACAGTATATCTCTAATCAGAGTGAAATACTCCAAGACGCGATAAAGATTCAGCAGTTTAAGGGCAATCATAATATCGAAATTGCTTGTTCTGCTTATTTGTGCTAATCATATTGAGATTTATTACATATTTTTGATAGAATTCTAAGACAATTTTAAGAGCAGGCTGCTAATCTGATTATCAAGATTTAATATTAGCCGTTTCTTGTTCTTTTGTCATGGTTATATTACTATATTAAAGGCAAGGAAATGATTCAAAAATCTAACGTGTTTATTTAAAATGCTTGTTTGAATGAAGGAGAATTTGATGGAATTTATTACGAGTTTGATTGATATTGTCTTACATATTGACAAATACCTGGATATGTTGGTCCAAACGTACGGTGTCTGGGCGTATCTGATTATCTTTTTAATCATTTTTTGTGAAACCGGACTTGTTGTAACACCGTTTCTGCCGGGGGATTCTTTGCTTTTTGTCATCGGGGCTCTGGGAGCAACAGGGGCGATGGATATTAAATTTGCTTTTATCTTACTGCTTATTGCGGCAATCGCAGGAAATACGCAGAATTATTTCATTGGAAGATTTTTTGGACAGAAAGCCTTCAATTGGAAAGACAACAGACTCTTTAAAAAGAAATATCTCATTCAAACCCATGGTTTTTATGAAAAACATGGCGGGAAAACGATTTTTCTTTCACGGTTCTTACCAATTATCCGGACATTTGCACCCTTTGTCGGAGGGATCAGCAACATGAGGCTGTGGAAGTTCATGCTCTACAATATATGTGGGGCTTTGGCCTGGATTTCACTTTTTATGATGGGCGGATATTATTTTGGGAACATTCCGACAGTCGAACAGAACTTTTCATTAATCATTTTTGCGATTATTTTCATCACTGTTTTACCAAGTGTCATTTTTGCTCTTCGCCAAAAGTTTTCGTCGTAAAGGTGCATTCAGGAGGATAGAAAAATGGCTGATGATATTAAGGAAATTGAACAATACGAAGATGCAGAGATCATAATTGAGCCACAGGAGATGGAGCGCTGGCAGAACAAGGCTAAAGACTATGTGGACAACCCTGTAAAGACGGAAAATTTGCTTACTGAAGCTCTGAAAAAAGCGGATAACAATAAAAAACGCGATGTAATCCAGAATATCTGGGATAAAATTCAGCTGCTCTTTTCTTTATTAAAAGACTGGTTAAACGGTGATTACAGAACGATCTCCAAGACTGCCATAATTTCTGTAATTGCCGGACTTATCTATTTTGTATCCCCTGTTGATCTTGTTCCTGATTGGATTGCTGCACTGGGACTAGTCGATGATGCTGCTGTTCTTGCGCTAATATTCAACCAGTTAGACAAGGAATTGACCAGGTATAAAAAATGGAAAAACCCTGAGTTCTAATATAAGATAGGACAAATGATAGAATTAATGACAGGAAAAACACAAACAACCCGATGATTCCCGGGTTGTTTTTTTATAGTTTGCCTAGAATGGACGATAACTTGTGTGAAAGTATGCTACAGGCTTTGCAGTAGCATCCTACTCGATTCTAGTGGCGTTGATCAGGAGTATTGAATCTTGGCGCTTGGGGGTCTTTAAGTTCATTGAAGTACTTTCCAGGTGTTGAGAGATCAAAGTATACCTTGGAATCCTGGGTAACTCCCCAGTCCTGAAGTGAGCCTGTATTCTGGAGCATATTGAATGCTTCCCGGAAAAGCGTGTTATGTGCTTCTTCCCTATTTAAAAGGAAGTCAATCGTTTCTCTTACCCCTTTATCGTTAATCTGGCGGTAGAGATATTCATAAACTACTTTTGCCCTTGTTTCAGCCGATATATCTGACAGCAAATCTGCAGCGAGATCGCCGGTACATTCGATATATGCTCCGGTCCATGGATAACCGGAAGCATTGGTTAACATGGGGGCAAGTCCGCCGATGACATGTGATTCCACGGTACCAACAGAAGTATTCATGGCCTCAAGCGTGTGGCCGTTTAATAGATTGACTGTCTGGGCGACCATTTCCATATGACTCAATTCTTCTGAAGCAATATCCATGAAAAGATCCTTAATCTTTTCATCTTTAATGCGATAACTTTGAGACAGATACTGTAAAGCTGCTTTGAGTTCACCATGCGGTCCGCCTAATTGATCTAACATTAAAGATGCATAATTTGGATTAGGACCGTCGACGCGTACATCTTTCAGTAGCTGCTTATCATGTTTGAACAAATGTATTTCTCCCTTCATTTAGATTTTAATCGTTCGTTACCTTCTATAGTCTTGCAATATACTTATAGATTATACAAAGAAGAACAATTCGATTTTAACTTTTTGCATAATAATCATAGGTTTTTAACAAAATATAATGAATATTGATAATAGGAGGAACTAAAATGCAATTAAGCCAGAAAGAAAAAATGCTTTTGGAAGACCTGAAAAGCCACGAGCAAATGTTTGCTCAAAAATGCAGCGAATTTGCCAATCAAGCTCAAGATCCGCAACTCAAACAACTCTTTCAGAACATGGCGCAGCATGAACAGCAGCATGTCCAAAAAATTGATCAAAGTTTGAGCCAAACTTCCGGAACATCAGGCCAGCTTCAGGGCATGACGGGTCAAAAAGATTCGATGCTTTGCCATGATATGCTCTCAACAGAAAAATATCTCTCTGGGGCCTATAATACAGTAATTTTTGAAATCCAGGATACCTCCCTCCGTCAGGACCTGAATAGTATACAGAGTGAAAAGCAAAGGCAGGGGGAAGAAATCTTCAGGTATATGCAAAATAAAGGAATGTATACGGTTCACTAAAAAATGAAAGAGGGTATCGCCAACCACTACAAAGTAGTTTTACAGTATCCTCTGTCTTTTTCGTATCTTTAGGATAATTCAGTAAGATTATAGATCATCAAAAGTATGTATTAAATGATATTCAGACGAAAGAGCAACATGCCGAATCTATTTATAACTATATACAAAGCAAAGGGATGTATCAGGTCCATTGAGTTACACGAATATCTCAAAACTTCAGTTTTTAAAATTGGCAGACCCCGGAGCGAGTAACAATATTGCTCCGGGGTCTGATTGTTTCGGTTATAAATTTTATGTTCCCCATGCGATTTAAGCAATCGACCATTCAATAAATTTTTATCCTCTAAAAATTATAGTAAGTAAAAGCTATACCGAAGAAAAATCTTCGGTTATTTTCTTGTAATTCTTTAAAGTCTAAGATTTATCTGCACACCTCATGTCCTAAAAAGCATATTTATAAGCATGTACTGAAATATTGGTTAAATTTAACACAAAAAAGAATTTCTAATAATAAAAAGGAGGAAGAATGGTGGTTGATAACCCCGAAAATAAACAAAGAGCAAGTGGAAGAATATCTCGCAAAAATTTTATTGACTGCTTACAAATCATAAAAGATGAATTAAGAGATATTCAATCGTCAGTAAGCAATATAAAAGATGTTGGGGATATACAAAGTCCAGATAGTTCTGAAAGAGGACTTTATTTTTCAGAAATTAAGGCTTCCAGCGCGAGAGCATTTAATAGCTATAAATCTATATTGGATACCTTAAAATTTATTTCTAATAAAACCGGTGCTAAACCCGGTATACTAGAATCAATAATTAATGTTATTGAAGACGGTTTTGTATCAATAAGGTCTCAGATGGACAATATCAAAGAAAGTCCTGGAGTTGAAGCGGTATTACGAAAAGAGAATTCTTTAACAACGATCAAACAAATATGTGAGAAGTTATTAATATGTATTGAGGTACTGGGGGGACTTTTCTTATGTGGTGAGACGTTAAAAATTGTTCATGAAAGAAAGCCAGATAATGAAACATGTCCCAAGAATTTGCCAGGCAGAAAAAAGATCGTGATTGTTAATAATAAAAAAATATGTGTTACTGCAGCAGGCGTACTATTTCTCTGCAATAAGGCATTTAAATTCCATTGTAAAAAAAAGGAACACTGTCATAAGCATTCTGACTGCAAGAAAATATTAAAATTGCTTGAAAGCCCAACTTTTGGACTAGCAGAAATTAAAACAGAAGTAAAATCTATAGAAGACGCTGTTTACCATCCATTTTTTGGCCTGCAGGAGATCAAATCCGAGGTTCAGCTTATCGAGTTTGAAGTCCAGAATATTGAGAAAAAGTTAGATAGCCCAACATTCGGACTTGCTGAAATTAAGACAGAAGTGTTCAGTATTGGCACACTGCTGGAGAGCATCTATACGAGCATCATCGGAGCAACCTTTGGATTAGCAGAAATCAAATCCGAAGTCGCCGCGATCGAAGGAGCAGTGTTTAGTCCGACATTCGGTTTGGCCGAGATCAAGACAGAAGTATTCAGCATTGGCACGTTAGTCGAAGGAATTTACACGACCTTAGTAAGCTCAACATTCAGTTTAGGTGAGATCAAATCCGAAGTCGCCGCGATCGAAGGAGCAGTATTTAGTCCGACATTTGGGTTGGCGGAGATCAAGACGGAAGTGTTCAGCATTGGCACCTTGATTGAAAGTATCTACACGAGCATCATCGGAGCAACCTTTGGATTAGCAGAGATCAAATCCGAGGTCGCCGCGATCGAAGGAGCAGTGTTTAGTCCGACATTTGGATTGGCTGAAATCAAGACAGAAGTCTTCAGCATTGGCACCCTGGTCGAAGGGATCTACACGACTTTAGTAAGCTCAACCTTCAGCCTAGGTGAGATCAAATCCGAAGTGGCAGCGATCGAAGGAGCGGTATTCAGTCCGACATTCGGTTTGGCGGAGATTAAGACCGAAGTGTTTAGTATTGGTACTCTGATTGAGAGTATCTACACGAGCATCATCGGAGCAACCTTTGGATTAGCAGAGATCAAGTCTGAAGTGGCAGCGATTGAAGGAGCAGTATTCAGCCCGACATTCGGTTTGGCAGAGATTAAGACGGAAGTATTTAGTATTGGTACTCTGATTGAGAGTATCTACACGAGCATTATCGGAGCAACCTTTGGATTAGCAGAGATCAAGTCTGAAGTGGCAGCGATCGAAGGAGCGGTATTCAGTCCGACATTCGGTTTGGCGGAGATTAAGACCGAAGTGTTTAGTATTGGTACTCTGATTGAGAGTATCTACACGAGCATTATCGGAGCAACCTTTGGATTAGCAGAGATCAAGTCTGAAGTGGCAGCGATTGAAGGAGCAGTGTTTAGCCCGACGTTTGGATTGGCTGAAATCAAGACCGAAGTCTTCAGTATTGGGACCCTGGTTGAAGGCATCTACACGACTTTAGTAAGCTCAACCTTCAGCCTAGGTGAGATCAAATCCGAAGTGGCAGCGATTGAAGGAGCAGTGTTCAGCCCGACATTTGGATTGGCAGAGATTAAGACCGAAGTGTTTAGTATCGGTACTCTGCTGGAGAGCATCTATACGAGCATAGTCGGAGCAACCTTTGGATTAGCAGAGATCAAGTCTGAAGTGGCAGCGATCGAAGGAGCGGTATTCAGTCCGACATTCGGTTTGGCGGAGATTAAGACCGAAGTGTTTAGTATTGGTACTCTGATTGAGAGTATCTACACGAGCATAGTCGGTGCAACCTTTGGATTAGCAGAGATCAAATCCGAGGTCGCCGCGATCGAAGGAGCAGTGTTTAGTCCGACATTCGGTTTGGCCGAGATCAAGACAGAAGTATTCAGCATTGGCACGTTAGTCGAAGGAATTTACACGACCTTAGTAAGCTCAACATTCAGTTTAGGTGAGATCAAATCCGAAGTAGCAGCGATCGAAGGGGCGGTCTTCAGCCCAACGTTTGGATTGGCCGAGATCAAGACCGAAGTGTTTAGCATCGGCACCCTGGTCGAAGGCATCTACACGACCTTAGTAGGCTCAACCTTCAGCTTAGGTGAGATCAAATCCGAAGTGGCAGCAATCGAAGGAGCAGTGTTCAGTCCGACGTTTGGGTTGGCGGAGATCAAGACAGAAGTATTCAGCATCGGAACACTGGTCGAAGGCATCTACACGGCGTTAGTCGGTTCCACTTTCAGTCTGCAAGAGATTAAGTCTGAAGTAGCAGCGATTGAAGGAGCAGTGTTCAGTCCAACATTTGGGTTAGCCGAGATTAAGACAGAAGTATTTTCAATTGGAACCTTGGTTGAAGCCATTTTCACGACAGTAGAAAATTTGTCCGGGAGCACATTTATCGAAGCAATCTATACAGCAGTCTATAGCCCGACGTTTGGTTTAGCGGAGATCAAGACAGAAGTATTCAGCATCGGCACCCTAGTTGAAGGAATCTACACGACTTTAGTAAGTTCAACCTTCAGTTTAGGTGAGATCAAATCTGAAGTGGCAGCGATCGAAGGAGCAGTGTTTAGCCCGACGTTTGGGTTAGCGGAAATCAAGACAGAAGTCTTTAGTATTGGCACCCTGGTCGAAGGGATCTACACGACCTTGGTAAGCTCAACCTTCAGCTTAGGTGAGATCAAATCCGAAGTAGCAGCGATCGAAGGAGCAGTATTCAGTCCAACATTTGGGTTAGCCGAGATCAAGACAGAAGTATTTTCAATTGGAACCTTGGTTGAAGCCATTTTCACGACAGTAGAAAATTTGTCTGGTAGCACATTTATCGAAGCAATCTATACAGCAGTCTATAGCCCGACGTTTGGTTTAGCGGAGATTAAGACCGAAGTCTTCAGTATCGGGACCCTGGTCGAAGGGATCTACACGGCTATTTATAGCCCGACCTTTGGTTTAGAAGAGATTAAAACCGAAGTATTCCAAATATTGAAACAAAGTTTCAGTCAGGATTTGACCACCGGTATTGCTCAACGGGATAATCCGAATAATAATGATGATTTTTACGTCGAGGTTTTGAATAATAGAACAGCTACTGTCAGTGTAACGCTTACGGTCTTTGATTTTTCTTCAGGCACGGGGATTTCGGCACTTGGGACGCCAACGCTACTGACCATTGGGCCAGGCAATGTAATAGAATTTGCTAGTTTGAATCTTAATGCAACAGTCTTGAATAGGTATGAGGTTACACTAACCAATGTCCAGGATGGGATCTATATTTGGTCGGCTTTCCGGCTGGCCAGTGGGGAATTGAGTCCGGCGAATACCTTTAGAGCAGGTGAATTTGTACCGTTATTACCCTAATAACAAAACGCGTTGATGGAAAACTTCATTAACCGGCAGAAAATCAAAGTCATTTTTCATCCGGTCAGCAATAAACACGCTGGCCGGATGTTTATATCAAATAAGAATTGAAAATGTTCCTCATCGTTTGGCATTTGAATATAGTAGCAAAGAGGAGGGTGCTATGATTACCATCAGCTTATGTATGATCGTCAAAAATGAAGAAGAACATCTGCCCAATGTCCTTAATTGTGTGAAGAATATTGTAGATGAAATTATCGTGGTGGATACCGGGTCGGACGATAAAAGCAAGGAAATTGCTTGTTTGTACCAGGCTAGAATCTATGACTGGGATTGGACGGACGATTTTGCGGCTGCCAGGAATTTTTCTTTTGCCAAGGCTAGTATGGATTATATCTTGTGGCTGGATGCCGATGATCTCCTGAAAAATCATGACCAGCTTGCCCTGCTGCAATTGAAGCATGTGCTTAATCCCAATGTGGATGTTGTGCTGATGAAGTATTGTGTGAACACCGGGGTAATAGGTGACTCTATTTCAACTTTTTATAGGGAACGCCTGGTTAAGAGGAGCAAGAATTTCCAGTGGCGGGAGCCGGTGCACGAGTACTTGGATTTTAACGGTGAAATTTTAACGACAGATATCTGTATCTGTCATACGGGCATAAAGTGCAATTCGCCAAGGAATTTGAGCATTTATGAAAAAATACTGGCTGAGGGGAAAAAGTTAAATGTCAGAAACCTTTACTATTTTGCGAGAGAACTTTTTAATTGCGGAAGATTTGCCGAGGCCATCCACTATTTTGAGAATCTGTTAGACGGCAGTGAAGATATTATGCTCTATTATCTGGATGCGTGTATCCGGTTGGCTATTTGCTATGCTGCCCAAAACAACCATGACAAAGTGCTGGATTCCTTGCACAAAAGTTTTAAGTACGATACACCGCGGGCTGAAGTTTGCTGCAGGCTTGGTTATTATTATAAGAGCAGAGAAGATTATAAAAAGGCCATTTTTTGGTTTGAACTGGCTACTAAATTGAAAAAACCAAACCAAACATGGAGCATGGTTGAACATGATTGTTGGGACTTTATCCCTTATACGGAGCTTTGTTCGTGCTATTACCGGGTGGGGCATCCCAAAGAAGCCTTATACTACAATAGCTTGGCATTGGAAACCAAGCCGGAAGATACGATGAGCCTGAGTAACAAAGCTTTCCTGGAAGGTGTAATAAAAGGATCATCCTCTGTTTCAGCTGACGCATTGCATGAGTCGCTAAATTTACTGTATCCAAAGAGTTAATATTGCCAAGTAACAGATTTCGGAGTTTTGCATATTTTGTAGTACAAGTCTAATAAATGGAGGTAGAAAAAATGGCATACTTTCCCGATCTTTGCAGTAGGTTGGGCTCGGCAGCTTTTACTGCGATCAATGACTCGGAAACCTTGACACTCGGCAGCAGGATCTATACGTTTTTAGATACTCTCGGAGCAACACCTCCTGCGGGAAATGTTCATATTGGGATTCAGGTTGCCTTGGCTGACACGGTTAAATTATTGGCAAAAGCTATCCGTGGTGAGGCGGATGCCAATATTTTATATGCAGCAGGCGAGAGTAATAACCCTGAATGCACAGCCTATTGGACAAGTCAGAGGTTTGCACTTGACGATGTCCAAGTGGCGGCAGGTCAGAATATTTATATTGTGGAGAGAGAAGAGGATTCCAATACACCCATAACCCTGTCGACAACCTGTAGCGGCTGTTCTCTGAACGCTTTAAGGCGTGCCGGCTTTTCAAGATATTTTCTTGATGGAAACAATGCAACAGATGCCCAACAAAGTATAAGGGGTTCCTACCAGATGATTCTGCCAACAGATTTTGTTGGTTTTGCATATACAATTAATTGTATTGATAAAATTTATTGCTCGATGAGTTCTACAAGTTGTATTGAAATTGACTTATACCGGAGCCCTGATGAAGTTACCTTTACCAGAGTCGTAAGAAGTACGAGTTTTCCGGGTGCATCCTATGGCGCGCTAATATGTGAAGATGTGGATTGTGATTCGATATCAGCAAATGAAGGGCTTTATTACCGACTTGGCACCGATGGGACTGATCCGACAAATTATATCGATATCAAAGTTTCCTATGCGGCGGTGTAATAACAGAACGACAATGGTCTTGTCTTGAAAGGGGAACAGTTGTTGAAAATTGCCTGCTTTTCCGCATCACCGATCATGAAGTATGGGCTGATGCCTGGTTTTGAGAAAAATGGAGAGGAAACAAAAATATTTCCTATGGCCTGTATGGGTGACGAAATGGTGACTCTGGAATTGGACGGACAGGTTACCCGCGTTCCCTATACCGAGCAGGACAAGATTAATAGCTATATTGACAAATGCATAGCCCGATATGGACCGGATTATGTTATCCTGGAAGGCTATCAGGGGGAACTGGCACTTGGCATTTCTATGGCCTGTGAAAAGTATGGCTCCGGGTTTATTTACTGGAGTATTGAAGATCCGGTGGGTTTTGCTAGAACACTGCCTATAGCAAAAATGGCCGATATTGTATTTACGACCGCTTTGGAGTGTATCCGTGAATACCGGAATCAAGGAATTCAGGCCCATCTCCTTATGTTTGGCTGCAATCCTGAATTCCACCGAAGCGGGGTATATAGGCCCGAGTGTGACCTGGATTTTGCTGTGCAGGCTAGTTGGTACAATTTTGCTTCCAGAATAGAGGGCTTTAACATTTTGTTAAAGCCTTTGCTGGGATTAGGTCATAAGTATCGCATTTGGGGATACAATTGGGACAGTGATCCACAGGCCCGCGCTTTTCTAGGAGATAATGAAGACCATTTCGCAGGGATTCTTCCCAATGAGAAGTTGCCGGATCTATGTGCTTCTGCCAGAATCATTCTAGGATTTCAGTGTGATTCCTCCAGTATTACGCAGACCAGTATGCGGAATTATGAGGTGCTTTCTTGCGGGGGATTCTATCTTTGTCAATATACCAAGGCGAGTGCCTATATTTTCCGTGAGGGAACCCACCTTGAACTTGCCAGGGATAAAGAAGAGGCCGTGAGCAAAGTGTTATTTTACTTGGCCCATGACCAGGAACGTATCAGGGTTGCCCGGCTGGGGCAGGAGTATGTGCATAGAAGGCACTCGTATGAGGTCAGGGTTAGTGAGGATGTTCTTCCTTACATTGAACGGAGAGTATAAGGGAAACCGCTAAGATCAGAGAACTACGGATTTAAATTGTTTTGTGCGGCTGAAAGCCTTTTATAGATCATTAACATTTGCTGGCCGCACCAGCATCCTCTGTTTTGGGAATCTATAATTTTCAAAAAGCATCTCCCAAAGCCATTGATTTCTGAGGGAAAACTGTTTTCTGAAAGAATAATCTGATGCTCAGGACAAATCGGAGGCTTTTCATTATAAGGAACTAGAAGTATATAATATTGGCCGGTACTTAAGAGATGTTGAGCAAATACTTCAGCCGGGTTCGGAAAGTGCTCAAAACAGTTGCTGGAGATAATAACATTAAAGCGATCTTTCTGAGGATCGAGGATCTCCGAACGGAAATTGCCGGATGGGTAATCAGCTTTGCATTTTTTGACAGCAATCTCTGAAAAGTCCAGACCGGTCACATGAGCGTTTGGAAATCTTTTGCTAATCTCCTCAACTCCTTGTCCCAGAGCGCAGCCCCAATCCAGGATAAAGGGACTCTCATCCTTAATGTATTTACACACTTCTTCGGGCAGGTTCTCCAACAGCAGTTTCATGAAAAATCTTGTCTGATTCTTTCCCCCTGCCGTTTCCCAATTAACATCAAACCGGCTGTCCCAATACTCTTTAGAGTTTATAGGCGTCATATTTTTGTCTCCTCCTCATTCGTGTAATAACAGCATATTCATCGTACAAAGCATTGTTCACGCTTAATATCAAATGATAAAAAACCTCAATGGGGAAATAATATACAAGAAAAGCTACACGGTAAGAAAGGGGTTGATGCCAAATGAACGAAGTACACGGAAACGCAAACAGATTGGCAGGGGAAAAATCGCCATACCTGTTGCAACATGCATTGAATCCAGTGGATTGGTTCCCCTGGGGTGAAGAGGCCTTCCAAAAAGCCAAAGAGGAAAACAAGCCGGTATTCTTAAGCATCGGCTATTCCACATGTCACTGGTGCCATGTGATGGAACGGGAATCATTTGAGGATAAAGAAGTCGCCGCAATTCTGAACCGCAGTTATATTCCGGTTAAGGTGGACCGCGAAGAAAGACCGGATATTGACCAACTGTACATGACCTATTGTCAGGTGATGACCGGAGCAGGGGGCTGGCCGCTGACAGTGCTGATGACGCCGGATAAACAGCCTTTCTTTGCCGGAACTTATTTCCCAAAACACAGCCATTACGGACGTCCTGGTCTCATGGATATTTTGAGTCAGGTAGGTCAGTTGTGGCAGACAGAGAAAGATAAAGTCATCCAAACGGCAGCGGAACTTTACGAAACAGTTACCAGGCATTATCATGGGGATAAAAACGCCACGTCTGCCGTGCCAAAGAACAAGCAGACCCTGCCATTTACAGAGAAAGAAAAAGACAGCGGTGATATAGCGATCTGGGGTAAGACCCTACTGGGCAAAGGATATGAACTGCTGGAAAACAAGTTTGATTCAAAATACGGGGGATTCGGCAGTGCTCCGAAATTCCCGGCTCCCCATAACCTGGGTTTTTTACTGCGGTATTCAATGGAAGAGCCACAGAGCAAAGCACTGGCGATGGTTGAAAAAACATTGGACAGCATGGCTGACGGAGGGATCTTCGATCATATCGGGTTTGGCTTTGCACGCTATAGCACAGACCGTTACTGGCTGGTCCCTCATTTTGAAAAAATGCTTTATGACAACGCCGGTCTGGCGCGTGTCTGTTTAGAAGCTTTTCAGCGGACGAAAAACCAAAAATACCGCCGGGTTGCACAGAATATTTTCCGGTACATTCTGCGCGATATGACTTCTGCGGAAGGAGGCTTTTACAGTGCGGAAGATGCCGACTCTGAAGGGGAGGAGGGCAAATACTATCTTTGGTCCAAAGATGAGATTAGAAAAACACTCCAGGATGGAATTGAATCTCTTCAAAAAGAAAGAGAGCTTAAAAACGGATTTAAACCTCTTTCTAAGCAAAAAGAAGAAGTGGCGGATATCTATTGTGATGCGTATGGCATAACGGATGAAGGTAATTATGAAGGAAAAAATATTCCTTCACGCATCTTTCATGTCGGTGTTGGAGACCTCGCTTCCCGCTATAGTCTGACTGGAGACGAACTGGACGAGATGTTGGACATTTGTAATACCATTCTGTTTTCAGCAAGAGAAAAAAGAGTCCACCCGGCTAAAGATGATAAGATCCTGGTTTCCTGGAATGGTTTGATGATTGGGGCTTTAGCCAAAGGAGTGCAGGTGCTCTCAGGTGATCTCTCTTGGGAAAATGATAAAAAGAGTCTTCTTCTAACCGCAGAAAATGCCGCAGGTTTTATCAGAGACAAGATGTTTGATTCCCGCGGCAGACTGCTCGCCAGGTACAGGGAGGGGGAAGCAGGTATTCCCGGTTATCTCGATGATTATGCTTTTCTAGTCCACGGGTTGCTGGAACTCTATACGGCGTGCGGAAAAACAGAATACCTGGAGCAGGCGATATTTCTTCAGGAAGAGCAGGAAAAACTGTTCCGGGATGAAACGAACGGGGGATATTATTTTACCGGTTGTGATGCTGAGGAACTGCTACTCAGGCCTAAGGAGATCTATGACGGTGCAATGCCTTCCGGGAACTCAATGAGCGCCTGCAATCTAGTGAGGCTGTGGAGACTTACCGGACTGTCAAAATGGCAAGAACGGGCTGAAAAACAAATCAATTCATTCCGGACGACTGTTGAGGACTATCCTCCGGGATACACAGCTTTCCTTCAGGCGATCCAATACGCCTTAAATCAAGGCGAGGAACTGGTATTGTCGGGATCTTCCGCTAATCAAACGCTAGAAAAAATGCAGACCGTCATTTTTAAGGATTTTCATCCATATGCTGCAGTGGCCTACAATGACGGTTCGTTAGGACAGTTAATCCCAAGAATGGATGATTACCCTGTCGGTAGGGACCTATCGGTTTACGTCTGCAGGGATTTTGCTTGCAGGGAGCCTGTAAATACCCCCGAAGAATTAGCAAAAATCCTCTCAGAATAACCCAGGCATACACATCCAGGTATCATTCATTATATGGGTATGTCCTTGAGCTTGTTTACCGTTTACCTTTCTGAATATCTGTTTGTGAGTATAACGAAAGCATCAAGTTTACGGTGAACCCGCTCAAAGAGAAGGCCGCCGATAAACCATACCGGGGCATAGCTGAGTGTAATGAGTCCGTTTATCGCCAGCGGATCCGTATACCGCCAAGGATAGACCCCCAGAATTTTAAGTAGAAACAGACCGCTAAAATATTCTATCCCCCAGATTGCTGTGAGCCAAACGAGTCCCCTCAAAGGCCACCTCCATCCTGAAATTAAATCGTGTAAAGGTTCAAGAATAGCAGCGGAACCATATATAAAAAACATCCAAAGGTTGGTAAAGCCCATTAGCCGAAAATCCCCGTGAATAAGAGAATCAAGTCCTGTCCAGATTATTTCGAGGCTCCAGCCCATCAGCCCGTAAATTAAATATCGTTTTAGCATGATCATAGTTTGTGACAGGGAGGGATATTTTACTTATTGTAAAATATCCCTTAATAATCAGTATCACGATTAACCCTAAATTTAATTATTTTTAGATTAAAGTGAATAGTTCGGAAAGCGCACCGAATACAGGGACTCCTTCTTTGTGAATTAGTCCTGGGAAAGGATTTTCTTTTCCGGTGTGTTCGATTGCTTTTGTGATCACTTCAAGACTCATCGGGGCGATAGGTAAATTACGACAATCTTCGAGCGAGTAGAAACCGGCCTGGATTACCTCGACCGGATCATGTTTTAATTGACCGCCCAGACCGCGAAGAAAGAAGACAATATAAATATTGTGTTTCACGTTCGGGATATCTTCAGGGTAATCGCGGACTGCCAGAATGCTTACAGGCTTCGATAGGATACCGGTTTCCTCACGGACTTCCCTGACAACCGCTTGGGCAATTTTTTCATTCTGTTCTACATAGCCGCCGGGAATGGTCCATCTTCCTTTACCGGGGTTATGCGCTCTTTGGACGAGGAGTACTTTGTCGTCTTGAAGCAAAAGACCGCCTACGCCCAGGGAGTATTCCCCCCAGTGGATATAGTCACAGGCCGGGCAGCTTTGCCTCTTTTTGTCTTCAATTAGTTTATACTCCAGTGCGGCAGAACACACGGGACAAAACTTAAATTCCGGATAAAGAGACGGCATAGGGTTCCTTCTTTCTCTAATCAAAGTTATTAATCCTATTTTATCCTGAAAAAGATAAGATGCAAATTTTATCTGAATTGAGAAATACGGCACGAAGGATAAACAATTTCTTTGTAGAACTACTAAATAATACTTTATAATACTTTACTCGACTGAATTTTCAACCTGTGGGGGAAATATTAGAATGAAAAATGATAAGAAAAAAGAGATTTGGCTTGATCCTGAGGAACTCCGGCAATTGTTGGAGGGAGGCTTGTATTGGAAAGATATAGAGCCCAAACTGTCCGAGGAAAATGCGGAAAGCATCAGAAGGCAGTTTAGTCTTGAAGATGAGGCTGATATTAATGACAGTGCTATGGACGAGTATGACCAGAACACCGGGGAATTTGACCAGACCAACGGAGAATATGGCCGGACGGCCAGGAAGTCTCCGGAAGAGGATCAAGCGGAAGCAGGGCCTGTTTTTGCCGGAGATTCGGATGAAGACAATGAGGAGATCAGAACAATTCTGCTTGGTGATCAAAATTCGGGGCAGGATGAACTGCAGAGACTGTTTATCTCCCAAGCGGCTTCCCTGGAAGATGATTTTAATGGAATAGAGGGTATAAGCGAAATCAATGATCCGGCGGAAACAAGTCCGAACAGCTTCAGCCCGCTTGCTGATACTGAGGCAGTGGATGATTTGAATAAAGCTGATGAAGCCTACAACGCAGAAGATACCGCTATGATCCCGAAAAGACCGACTGATCTGGGTACTCTGGAGGAAACAGAAGTAGGGGCGGAAGAAAGAAGCCGCTTTTCTGATTTAAATAGTTATATCATGAACAGTAAAAATGACCCGAGTGCAGACGATGACGATGACCTAGATTTTGAGTTCGAACAGAAAAGCGGCTTTGGTGGACTAAAGCTTGTTATTCTGGTTGCGATTGTCGCAGCGGTCACCTTCGGTTTGTGGTATTTCTTTATCAGCGATTGAGGACTTTTCGTTAAGTACAGCAATGTTAAATTTTTTGTAGTCAGCGAGTATAAAAACCTATCTTTGGATAGGTTTTTTTAAATAAAATAGTTTTCAAAATGATCAAAAAGGGTTAAAATAGTTACAAAGGTCAAAAAAGGTCATAAAGTCAGCAAAGGTCAACATTGAAATAAGGATGGATGACGATGAGTAATTTGGCGGACAGAATCGAGGAGTACCTCAAAAAGATTATAGAGCAGGCCGAAGTTGGGTACATTGTCTTGCAAAGAGGTTATCTTGCTGATTTCTTTTCATGTGCTCCTTCCCAGATTAACTATGTTCTTACAACGAGGTTTACTGCAGAACGCGGCTATCTTGTTGAAAGCAGAAGAGGCGGCGGCGGTTATTTAAGGATTGTTAGGCTGGGACTTGATCCTGAGGGTAAATTCCAGAGACTCATGTCGGAACTCATCGGGGATGACCTTTCCCAGGATCGGGCCAACAATCTTGTGGACAGACTCAGAGAAGAAGATCTGTTCACCAAAAGAGAAGCAATCTTGGTAAAAACGATTTTTGCCGACCGGCTTTTGGTTGGAGTGACGAATTTGCCTTCTACGCTTAGGGCCCGTATGATGAAAGAAATACTGGCGAATATGTGCCGGGACGATGTTAATGATTGATCGGGGGGATAGCAATGCTTTGTCAGAACTGTCAACAACGGGAGGCTGTGGTTCATCTGACCAAAATCATTAATGGACAGGCGGCGCAGCTTCATCTTTGCCAGGAATGTGCGCAGAAAGCGCCTGGTACCGGCTTCAATCTCTACCCTGGAATGGTATCGGATTTTTTACAGGCATTATTTGGGGTAAATCCGGCAGGACAGTATGATCAGACGATCGTAGACAGCCAGCCCGGAAAATGTCCCGGGTGCGGAAGAACTTTTTCCCAGATACAGCAAGCCGGGAAAATGGGCTGTAGCAGATGTTACGATGAATTCGAGCCCCAAATGGAAATGCTCCTGCGCCGGATCCATGGAAGAGGGATGCATGTCGGGAAAGTGCCGGTAAGACGAGGCGCTTCGTTCCGAAACAAACAGGAAATAGTCAAATTGAAAGAACAACTCTTGGAGCTAGTAAAAGCAGAAAAGTTTGAAGAGGCAGCTATATTAAGAGACCGGATTAAAGAAATGGAGAATACTGTCGGAGGTGAGAGCAAATGACTTATCGGGAACTGCTTGCCAAAGACAGCTTCTGGATGAAGGATACGCCGGACATTCCGATTGTATTGAGTTCCAGAATCAGATTGGCCAGAAATATCGCGGACAATCCTTTCCCTCACGTCATGTCCTATGATGATGCCGAAAAAATTGAAGCACAGATTTCCAGCGTTCTGGACGGTTTTACCGCTGAAGGGGAAAAGCTTGTTTATATTCCATTGAAAATGCTTATTCCGGTGGAGAAGAAGGTACTGATTGAAAAGCATCTGGTCAGCCCGGGTTTTAACGAGACTGAATATGCACGCGGTCTGGCCTTGTCCGAAAGCCATAAAATTGCAGTCATGGTCAATGAAGAAGATCACCTGAGAATTCAGGTGCTGATGCCGGGGAACAGCCTGAGGGAAGCTTGGCATCTTGCAGGATTGGTCGATGATTATCTGGAAGCGCATCTGGATATTGCTTATAAAGAAAAGCTTGGCTATTTGACGACATGTCCCACCAACGTTGGAACCGGCCTGAGAGTATCCGTAATGGTTCACTTGCCGGCCCTGGTGCTGACCAATCAGGTCCAGCAGGTTCTGGGTGCCCTGACTTCGCTTGGGTTGGCAGTACGCGGCCTGTACGGTGAAGGCTCCAGGCCCTTCGGAAATATCTTTCAGATATCCAACCAGGTTACGTTAGGTAAGAGTGAAGAGGACACCTTGGCACATCTTGATGCGGTGACGCGGCAGCTGATGGAACGGGAAGTCCAGATGCGGGAAGTTGTTCGCAAAGAATCTCCGCTTATCGTCGAAGACAAAGTATGGAGGGCCCGGGGGACTTTGGAAAATGTCAGGATCCTTGAAACGGAAGAGATCTATTCACTTCTATCGGAGGACCGGCTGGGCATTGATATGGGCATTTTGTCTAGAGTTTCTGCAGGTTTCGTGTCTGTCTTGATCAACTCAATGCAGGGATGTCTGCAATATAATCTCAATAAGCAGCTGGATGCTTATCATATTAACGCAGAAAGAGCTAATTTTGTGCGTGGAATCTACCATCACAAAATGAGTGAGAATGTAAATTAAACGCCGATAAGTTTGGAAAGGAAGGATCAGAATGTCAAGAAAATTTACGCAAAAGGCAGAAAAAGTATTTATGCTTGCTGAGGCGATTGCCAAACGCATGGGCCATAAGATTATAGGGACTGAGCATATTCTTTTGGCTTTGATTGAAGAAGGAGAAGGAGTTGCCGCGAAGGCGCTGACCGGGATTGGATTGGCTCCTGACAAGGTAAGCGCAAAGATTACCCAGATCATTGGCGTAGGAACCCCTATCAGTGGAGAGGTCGGATTGTCTCCGCGAGTGAAGCGCGTGATTCAGCTTGCCACCGAAGAGGCTCAACGCCAGGGGGTCAATTATATCGGAACCGAGCACATTCTGCTTGGCCTGATCATTGAGGGAGAAGGAATTGCTGCGAGAGTCCTGGCGGATCTTAAGATCAGTCCGGAAAAAATATGGGAGCAGGTTGTAGAGCTCCTGGGAGGAGAAACCGAAGGTACATCAATGCCCGGAAGTGCCGCTGCGAATAACAGCAAACCCGGACAGGCAGGCGGAACACCGACTTTAAACGAGTTCGGACGGGACTTGACGGTTATGGCCGCTGAAGGGAAGCTTGACCCCGTCGTCGGTCGGGGAAATGAAATTGAAAGAGTCATTCAGGTGCTGAGCCGCCGGACGAAGAATAACCCTGTATTGATTGGAGAACCCGGGGTCGGAAAAACGGCCATCGCCGAGGGTTTGGCCCAAAGGATTGTCAACAACCAAGTGCCGGAGATCCTTGCCGATAAACGGGTTGTGACACTCGATCTTTCTTCGATGGTAGCAGGGACAAAATATCGCGGTGAATTTGAAGAGCGAATGAAAAAAGTCATGGAAGAAATCCGGCTGGCGGGCAACGTGATCGTCTTCATCGACGAACTCCATACGCTGATCGGAGCGGGGGCTGCCGAAGGAGCCATTGACGCAGCCAATATTCTGAAACCGGCCCTGGCCAGAGGAGAAATGCAATGTATCGGAGCAACGACGCTCGATGAATACCGTAAGCATATTGAACGTGATCCAGCCTTGGAAAGACGTTTTCAACCGATTAAGGTAGGAGAGCCTACAGTTGAGGAAACCGTGGCCATTCTGAAGGGCTTAAGGGACAAGTATGAAGCCCATCACAGGGTGAAGATATCCGATGAGGCGATTGATGTGGCAGCGCGCTTGTCCGACAGGTATATTTCCGACAGATTTTTGCCTGATAAAGCCATCGATTTAATTGATGAGGCTGCATCCAAAGTTCGCATTCACAGTTTTACGGCACCGTCGGATTTGAAAGAGCTGGAGGAAGAAATCGAAAATCTGAAGAAAGAAAAAGAAGCAGCCGTAAAAAGGCAGGAATTCGAAAAAGCCGCCGAAATCAGAGACGAAGAGCAAAAGAAACGCGAAAAGCTCAGCGAGATTCGTAAGAACTGGGAGGAAAGCCGAGACAAGGACCGGATGGTCGTGGGGCCAGAGGATATCTCCGGAATCGTATCGAGCTGGACAGGAGTCCCGGTGAATAAACTTGAAGAAGGAGAAAGCTTCAGACTTTTGAAACTGGAATCCCTTCTGCATGAGAGCGTGATCGGACAGGATGAGGCGGTCACGGCTGTTGCCCGTTCGATCAGACGGGCCAGGGCGGGACTCAAAGACCCTAAGCGGCCCATTGGTTCGTTTATCTTCCTCGGACCGACAGGAGTCGGAAAAACCCAGCTGGCGAGGTCCTTGGCTGAATCTCTGTTTGGGGATGAAAATTCGCTGATAAGAGTTGATATGTCCGAATATATGGAAAAGCATGCCGTATCCAGGATGGTAGGTTCGCCTCCGGGATATGTCGGTCATGATGAAGGTGGTCAGCTTACGGAGGCGGTCCGCAGGAAACCATACAGCGTCATTCTGTTTGACGAAATAGAGAAGGCCCATCCTGAAGTGTTTAATATTCTGCTGCAGGTACTGGAAGACGGCAGGCTCACGGACTCTAAGGGAAGGCTTGTGGATTTCCGCAACTGCGTATTGATTATGACGTCCAACGTCGGAGCTTCTTTCCTCAAAAAAGAATCTCTGGGTTTTGTCTCCGGAAGAAACGAAGAAAGCGAATATAAATCCATGAGTTCCAGGATCATGGAGGAACTTAAGAAGACTTTTCGTCCGGAATTTTTGAACAGAGTGGATGAAATGGTGGTATTCCATCCGCTCAAGCAAGACGATCTTGTGAAGATTACAAAAATCCTGATCAAGGATGTCAGCAAACGACTAAAAGAGCAGGAGCTTGAACTGGTCCTGGATGATGAGGTTCTGGAGCATCTGGCAGAAGAGGGTAATGATCCGACTTATGGGGCGCGTCCTTTACGGAGGGCCATCCAAAAAATGATTGAGGATCCCTTGTCTGAAAAGATTCTTGAAGGAACTTATAACGCAGGCGATACGATTAAGGTCGAACTTTCCGACAAAGAAGTCGTTTTTGTGAAACCCGCTGCCGTCAAGAAAAAGGGCAGAAAGAAACTGGAAAAGGTCTAAGGGGGAAGGAATTTTGGCAGGCCCAAAGACGAAGTTCTATTGCCGGGAATGCGGGCAGGAAAGCGCGAGATGGCTCGGAAGGTGTCCCGGATGCGGTGAATGGAATACACTGATTGAGGAACGCGTAGAAAAATCCAAACCTACAGAAAACAGAGGGATCGTTCAGGCGATCCCTCTGACTGAAATCCAAACGATGGAAGGGCAGAGACTTGATACCGGAAGTCAGGAACTTAACCGGGTTTTTGGGGGAGGGGTTGTCGAAGGATCTTTTGTTCTTTTAAGCGGAGAGCCTGGAATCGGCAAATCCACGCTGTTTCTGCAAATGGCAGAATATCTTTCCCGGAAGGAAAATGTGCTTTATGTGTCGGGAGAGGAGTCTGCACGGCAAATCAAACTCAGGGCTGACAGAATGGAACTTTCTTCTTCCCGGGTACATATACTCGCCGATAATTCCCTGGAAGCAGTACGTTCGGAGGTACTGAACAAAGGCTATAAAGTCATTTTTATTGATTCAATTCAGACGATGCTGCTCGAAGACGTCCAGTCTGCACCCGGAAGCGTCAGCCAGGTCAGAGAAGGGGCTTCTTTCTTGTTGAAACTGGCCAAAGAAAATGAGATTACGGTTTTCCTGGCCGGCCATATTACAAAGGAGGGTGCGATTGCCGGGCCCAGGGTTCTGGAGCACATGGTCGATACGGTCCTGTATTTTGAAGGAGATCAGCACCATATTTTCCGTCTGCTGCGGGCAGTTAAAAACCGTTTCGGTCCGGCCAACGAAATTGGGGTATTTGAAATGAGGGGCTGCGGTCTAGCTGATGTTACAAATCCCTCCATGTTTTTTATGGGCGATCATACACAGGTATCCGCTGGTTCCGGGGTGGCTGTCGTAATGGAAGGAACAAGGCCGCTCTTAGTGGAGGTCCAGGCTTTGGTAACATCGTCCATCTTCACGCCGCCGAGAAGAACCGTAAACGGGATGGATTACCACCGCCTGCTGATGCTTCTGGCAGTTCTGGACAAACGGGCCGGATACGCTTTTGGCGCCCGGGATGTTTTTGTCAATATTGCCGGGGGTCTCGATGTGGATGAACCGGCAGCGGATCTTGCCGTCATCGCCTCTGTGATGTCGGGAATTAAAGATCAGCCGCTTGGAAATATGGCCTTAATCGGGGAACTCGGTCTGACCGGAGAAATTAGAGGGGTTTCTCATATTGAGCAGCGGATCAGAGAAGCGGAAAAATTTGGTTTCCGAAATTGCCTGGTACCAGAAGTCAATGCAGACAGTATCGGGAGGACCGATTGCCGGATCATTCCGGTTAAGAACATTGAGGAAGTGCTGGATTTTCTTTTTTAGATAATTTTGATACCAAAATAAAAAAGGATGTCAAAAGACATCCACGGCAGTCATTCCAAGGCATCACTGATATGGCATTAGTAACTGATATACAAATATACAAAATGACAGAAAATATCTCCGCATTCTTTAATCTTCTTTTAAGCTCGGCTATCTAAAATTAAAAACTGTAAGTGTTTTGAGTCTGCTTTCTTCCTTTTCCAGGATTTCGTTTACAGACAAGCCCAGAATATTGGCAAGAGCTGAGATGTAAAAAAGCTGATTTCCCAGTTCGGTTTCGACAACTTCACGGCAGTTGGAACAAAGGTTTCCTTCTAGATGACTGTTCAGGAGAAACTTAAGATCTGATATGGTAGCATTTTCCGGAATTAGACTTTTGTGGGCATCCACTGAGACACAGCCGCAAGAAGTTACAGCCTTCGTGATAGCCCTGTTTACCCGGGAAGAAGCCTCTTGTCCTTTTGATAAAATATCCAAGATGCTTTGGTGTCGAATTAGCATAGCATCAACCGTTTCTTGAAAATCATTATTGATTGGACTCATAGTACATACACTTCCTTTCTGCCAATTTCATTATAGACAGCATCAGAAGCTGTTGTCAATTTCATCAAATCGGGAAATATTTCTTGAATTAAGATATATTGAAATAATTTGTCGTTTACTTTGAAAGAGAAATACAACCTGATATAATGATGAGATACAGGGGAAAATACCGCTAAACAATTTCATAGGGACAGATTAGGAAAATTTCAGGCTCCTGGTATAAACAGAATTGTTTTTAGCCAAAATATAGAAAAAGGGAGGTGAATTTGATGCTTAGCAAAATTGTTCGCGGCATCATTACGCTGCTGTTCGGTGCAGCAGGAATTTACGTAGATTACTTGTTATTAAAGGTTGTCGATATTCGTCAGCTTAGTCAGACATTAGGTTTTGAGATTCACTTATACTGGACTTATATTATTATTTTTATTGTGTTATCTGCTTTTGGTTTCTTTCTCGCCCCTGTATGTATGAAAGTCTTTATTGGCCTTGTCAAATGGCTGGAAAGCAGACTTACCCGCATGCCGATTCACGATCTGGTCGGAGGTTCACTTGGGGGTATTGTCGGTTTGCTGATTGCCCGCCTGATTTGCATTACTTTTGTGGGTATTCCATTTCTCGGCCCAATTCTGTCTGTCGTCGTCAGCTTGTTACTTGGCTACGTCGGCTTGATTATTGGGATCACGCGCAAGGATGATATTCTTGGATTTTTCAACTTTTTACCCAAACTGAAAGGGGAACGTGCTGAAAAAGAAAAGAATAAAGATAAGGGGCACGGGAAGCAGTCCGCTGCTGCAGGCTATAAAGTGCTTGATACCAGTGTGATTATTGACGGCAGAATTGCGGATATTGTCAAAACGAGCTTTATAGATGGGGTTCTTCTGGTTCCTGGTTTTGTTCTGGAAGAGCTCAGACATATTGCCGATTCTTCAGACGCCCTGAAAAGAAACCGGGGTCGGAGAGGACTTGATATCTTGAATCAGATTTCCAAGGAATCGGTCATCAAGGTCGAGATCTACGAAGGTGATTTTGAAGACATCGCTGAAGTGGACAGTAAACTTGTCAAACTGGCGAATATTCTGGACGCACCGATATTGACCAATGATTATAACCTGAACAAAGTGGCCGAGCTTCAGGGGATAAAAGTCTTAAATATCAATGAATTGGCCAATGCTGTGAAACCAGTTGTCCTTCCGGGCGAAGAGATGTATATTCAGATTATGAAGGAAGGAAAAGAGGCTGGACAGGGCGTAGCTTATCTGGATGACGGAACGATGGTTGTCGTTGACGGAGGACGCAGGTACATTGGGCAACAGACCACCGTGCTGGTTACGACTGTTCTGCAAACTGCCGCGGGTAGGATGATCTTTGCTAAACCCAAAGGGATGCAGGAAAAATCATCTGAGGAGTTTTCCCATGAGTTTAATGCATTCGGCTAATATTGCGGCTATTGTACCTGCCGCCGGGCGGGGAAAAAGGATGGGGGGTCAAGGCAACAAGCTTCTGCTTGAACTTGCCGGGACCCCTATCCTTGTTTTTACTCTAAAAACGCTGGAACTTTGTCCGCTAATTAAAGAAATCATTATTCCTGCGGCAAGGGTAGATATTTTGACAATTAAAAAATTGATGGAAGAATACAACCTGAAAAAGGTGACGGCAGTGGTTGAGGGAGGCGCCGAAAGGCAGGAATCCGTTTACCGGGCGCTTCAGTCCTTAAGTCCTGAAGTGGACAGCGTGATCGTCCATGACGGTGCCCGACCCTTATTAACACTGGATGATCTGAACCGTTTTCTTGAAAAAACGGCTGACTCTGAAGCGGCTGTCATGGCTGTACCTTTGAAAGATACTGTGAAAAAGGTGGATACTCAGGGCCAAGTTATGGAAACACCCCCGCGGGAACAGCTTCGGGCGATTCAGACACCGCAGATTTTTAACCGGAACCTTTTAGAAAAAGTACACAAACTTGCCTTTGAACAGCAGTACCTGGCCACGGACGATGCTTCTCTGTTTGAGTGGCAGGGCTTACCGGTCAGGGTTGTTGAAGGCAGTTACGAGAATATCAAGGTGACCACGCCTGAAGATATGCTTTGGGCGGAGTCCATCCTGCACAGAAGAAGAGAGGTGCCTCAAATGAAGATGGGACTGGGCTACGATGTCCATGCACTGGTTGAGGGACGGACGTTGATTCTGGGCGGAGTAGAAATTCCCCATGACAAAGGACTTTTGGGGCATTCTGATGCGGATGTTCTGACGCATGCCGTAATGGATGCGATTCTCGGGGCTTGTGCGCTTGGTGATATTGGCAAACATTTTCCCGACAGCGATGCCCGGTACAAGGGCATTTCCAGTCTGGCATTGCTGGCTGAAGTTGTAAAGCTTGCGCAAGGCGAAGGCTACAGGCTTGGGAATCTGGATAGTATTATTGTTGCTCAAAAACCGAAAGTATTGCCTTATATTGCGCAGATGAGAAGGAATCTTGCTGAGATTCTGAACGCAAGTCCGGACTGTATATCGATCAAAGCAACGACGACGGAGTACCTGGGCTTCGAGGGCAGAGAAGAAGGAATCAGTTCCCAGGCAATCGTTTGTCTTTTGCCTGTATGACCTGATATAATATTAAACGCTATTATTTTTATTTTTTTATATCTTGTATTTTATTAATACTTGATGAAGACAAGCAGTACGAAGTAGAAATGAGGTTATGTCGATTATGACGGTGAAAGTAAGGTTTGCTCCAAGCCCGACCGGTCCCCTGCATATCGGAGGAGCAAGGTCAGCTCTTTTTAATTATTTGTTTACAGGAGGCAAAGGTGGGACCTTTGTCTTTAGGATAGAGGATACCGACCTGGAACGGTCGAGCCGGGAATCGGAACAGGATATCATGAAAGCGCTGCACTGGCTGGGGATCACCTGGGACGAGGGGATAGACGCCGGCGGAGATTCCGGCCCTTACAGGCAGACGGAAAGGCTCGATACATACCGTGAATACACGGATAAGCTTCTTCAGAGCGGACATGCTTACCTGTGCTACTGTTCGGAAGAAGAACTGGAACAGGAGCGTCAGGAGCTGAGTGCCCGTGGGGAGACCCCGCGCTATCTCGGAAAATGCCGGACGCTGACCGCAGAACAACGCCAGGCTTATGAAGCGGAAGGAAGGAAACCTGTTGTCCGCTTCCGAGTGCCGGAAGGCCAGGATATCGTGATCAATGACCTGGTCAGAGGGAAAGTCGTTTTTGAAAGTAATGGCATCGGGGATTATATCATTGTCAAATCAGATGGAATCCCAACATACAATTATGCCGTGGTCATCGACGATGTCCTGATGGGCATCACGCATGTCGTCAGAGGAGAAGAACATCTATCCAATACACCGCGTCAGGTCTTAATTTATGAGGCCATTGGAATGAAAGTACCGGATTTTGCCCATATCTCCTTGATTTTGAATACTGAAGGGCGGAAGATGAGCAAACGGGACGGGGATACTGCTGTCATGGATTATTTCCATAAAGGGTATTTGCCAGAGGCCGTCGTGAACTTTATCGCACTTTTAGGCTGGTCGCCTTCCGGTGAGCAGGAATTTTTTACGATCGAAGAACTCAAGAAAGAATTTTCATTGGAAAAAGTATCAAAGAGCCCGGCAGTTTTTGATTTGAATAAACTGAACTACATCAATGCGCACTACCTGAAACAGACTGCTTCGGCAGACCTTGCCCGGTTGGTGCTGCCGTTTTTGAGAGAAAAAGGACTTTTTCCGAATGAGCTTTCTTTGGCCGAACAGCAGTGGGTGACCGGCTTTATTGACGCCGTCAAGGAAAAAATCAACTGCTTAAGCGAGGTTAAGTCCTATATTCATTATTTTATTGGAACAGAAATTGATGTGCTGACGGAGGAAGCTGAAGCGATTATGAAGGCAGATACCGTACCGGCAGTGCTGAAGCTTTTTGCAGCCAAGGTCCGGGAAGCCGCGCTGCTCGACGCACCGGCAGCCAAGAGCATATTAAAAGAGATCACCAAAGAACTTAACCTGAAAGGCAAGGATGTATTTATGCCGGTTAGGATTGCGCTTACGGGGCAGATGCATGGCCCGGATCTCGACCGGATCATGGAACTGCTGGGTAAAGAAAATATTTACGGGCGATTGGAGAAAACGGCTGCTTACTCGAAGTAAGTACAAGGAGGAAATCGTGATGGCGATTAGACTATATAATACACTTACACGCCGCAAAGAAGCGTTTGTTCCGAGAGAACCGGGAAAGGCTTCAATGTACGCCTGCGGCCCTACGACGTATAATTATTTCCATTTGGGAAATGCCCGGATGCTGGTAGTATTCGATATGATCAGGCGCTACCTGATCCATAAAGGGTTTGACGTTACGTATATCCAGAATTTTACCGACGTCGATGATAAGATTATTAACCGGGCAGCTGAAGAAGACTGTGACCCGATAGCGCTGGCCGGCAAATATATTAATGAGTACTTTACGGATGCCAAGGCTTTGAATATTCTTCCTGCCGATATCCACCCGAAAGCCACGGAACATATCCCGGAGATGATTGACATTATCCGCAGGTTGGAGGAAAAGGGCTTAGCCTATAATATTGACGGGGATGTCTATTTTGCTGTCGACAAATTCCCTGGATACGGCAAGCTGTCCGGCCGGACGCTTGAAGATATGCAGGCCGGAGCACGTGTAGAGGTGGATGACAAGAAGCATAACCCAATGGATTTTGCGCTATGGAAAAAAGCCAAAGCGGGAGAACCTTTCTGGGAGAGCCCCTGGGGTAAAGGAAGGCCCGGCTGGCATATTGAATGTTCAGCGATGTCCTTGAAATACCTCGGGCCTGGGTTTGATATTCATGGGGGCGGAGGCGACCTGGTTTTTCCGCATCATGAGAATGAAATTGCGCAGTCCGAAGGCTGTCTGGAGGGCCAGCAGTTTGCGCGGTACTGGATGCATAATGCGTTTATTACTATTAATCAGGAGAAAATGTCCAAATCGCTGGGGAATTTCTTTCTGGTCAGAGATGTTACCGAAAAATTCCCGGGAGATGTTATCCGTTTTTATCTGCTCGGAACACACTACCGCAGTCCGCTGGATTTTGATGATGAGAAGCTGGTCATGGCCTCAAAAGGACTGGACCGCCTGAAAAACAGCGTGCGTCTGGCCAAAGAAGCCCTGGGCAAAGCACAGGGTAAAGAGGGCATGACGTTCGGTATCATTGCTGTGAACCGGAACCAGAAGGCGGATGATGAAATGGCTAAGGCCAGTCTGGAGGCCAGGAATGCTTTCGAACAGGCTATGGACGATGATTTTAATTCGGCCCAGGCTTATGCAGCCTTATTCGAGCTGGCCAAAGGAATCAATACGTACCTTGCCAAAGTTTCTATTAAGACTGAACCTTTGGCTGAAGCAGCACAGACTTTGATAGAGCTGGCTGGGATACTTGGATTTGATCTGGAAGCAGAGGCTGAAGTTTTACAGGAGGATTCCGGAAAACTGGCCCAGGTCATGGAGCTTGTGATGGAGATCAGGGCCAATGCCCGTAAGAACAAGGACTGGACGACTGCGGATCTCATCAGGGACAGGATTAAAGAAATTGGGATTGTGATTGAAGATACCCCTGAGGGTGCCCGCTGGTATTTGAAATAGTTAAGGGATGATAACATTTGCCTAAGCAAAACGAACCTGAACAGGATAACGGCATGCCGGATATTTGGTCGGTACAAATCAATAAACGGTGGCAGGATATTAATATCCTGCTGCTTGCCTATATAGGTGACGCCGTTTACGAATTATGGGTACGCAAGCATCTTCTGGAGCAGGACATTGCCAAGGTACAACTCATGCATAAGCGGGCTATTTTCTATGTACAGGCCAAAACGCAAGCAGGTATTCTGAGGCATCTCATGAACGAACTGGATGAAACGGAAACAGAGGTTGTTCTGAGGGGTCGGAATGCGAAGGGCCACTATCCACGTAGTGTTGATGTTGTCACCTACAGGCATTCTACAGCCTTCGAAGCGCTTATCGGCTACTGGCATATTACTGGCAAAAATACTCGGATGGGCGCGGTTCTAAACAACATAGACGGGATTCTTGAGACAATGGCGACAGAAAATAGCAAGAAAACAGAAAGAGGTACTTTACCCGAAGAAACCGGGAAACGGGGGGAGTCGAAACATGAAGAT
Source organism: Dehalobacter sp. (assembly GCA_023667845.1). Taxonomy (NCBI): domain Bacteria; kingdom Bacillati; phylum Bacillota; class Clostridia; order Eubacteriales; family Desulfitobacteriaceae; genus Dehalobacter; species Dehalobacter sp. The sequence goes on from JAMPIU010000050.1 coordinate 29,337, forward strand.
CACGAACTTTGAACATACCGGACTGGACCGAGTCGCAGCCTGGATTAAACGGAGTCATTTAAGCGGGATATCCGCCACGGAACTAAAGAAAGTTCTGAAAACGGCCAATATATTCTTTGTTGCCGAAGGTATCAACCGGGTTCAGAGCATGCTGCTCTGTGAGCTGAAAGCATCCTATGTCCAACAAAGTCAAAGATATGTGGCGCTTGATCAGGACGCGTTTGCTTTTCCTGACCTACCGCCTGAAGATTGCCACAGAGCCTTGGAGCTCGGGCAGCAAGCATTGGATCTGTATACCAGAATGTGTGCACTGAAGGAAGGCGGGTTTAAAGGGAGACCTAAGCCTGAGCATTACCTTTACGCGATTCCGATTGAAGATGCCCGCTATATACTGCCGCTCGCGGCAAAGACGAATCTATCCGTTTCGATGTCCGGGGACAAACTATGGGAGTTCTTTCTTTTATTCAATGACAGGAAATATGAAGGGATATTCGAGACCCTGAAAAATGAGCTGGAAGCCTTCCTTCCGGCTGAATTACGCGTGCTGTTCTCCGATGACTATGACAGTACGGCAGAATTAACAATCATTGAGGACTTCTATCGGACAGATTTGGCGAGAATTAATCCCGAAGATGACCTCATCTTATTATCCAGTTGTCAGGATTTGGACATTAAGGCTGGTCTGGGCGCTCTGACCAGCACCCAAAGCAGGGCGTCTTCCGAGGTTTTGCTGTCCTGGGGGGAGGAAGCTCCAGTTAAGGCGAAAGAAATTGTCCAGAGAGTGCTTGGTTACGGTCATGAAAGTATTGCCGAACAGGTCCGGACCACTTTTGGGATGATGTGTTCCTTGGTGACGTATCACCAGCAGGTCCGTCATCGTCTGCCGGAAATGTTCCGGGAAGACTTCAGTAACCTTTTCAGCGATACAGAAAGACCGGTAATCGTTCCGGACAGCATTCGCGATTCTCCGTTTTTGGAGGAGTTCTTAAATCTGACGGAAGCCTATCGGACATTTTCCAGGGAGATTTATCAAAAATTGGGGCTGGGCAAAGCTATGCCGTTTATCCTGAACTGCCAGCTTTTAAAAATGATTATGTCCACAAATGCGAGGATAGACAATCAGATGCTCTCGGAAAGGACCTGCCTAAACGCCCAGTGGGAAATCAGAAAGCTCGCTGTCAAGAAACTGAAGATCCTCAGAGAATTATCCGGTGTACTCTATGAAAAAGCACTGCCGCCCTGTCTGGTCAGCAAATGCCATGAAGGGAAGATGACCTGCGGCAAACAGCAGGAAGTAAGAGATCTGTTCTGTTTCAGGCAAAAGTAACGGCTGCGATTCACATGCAGCATTTTATTATCCACAGATGATTTGTTGCGTCGATCTGGAAATTTTTCAGGGGGCTAAGGAATGAAAGCAATCGTTTCGGTAGATCAAAACTGGGGTATTGGCTATAAAGGAGACCTGCTGCTGAGAATTCCGGAAGATATGAAGTTTTTTAAGCAGATGACCCTCGGCAAGGTTGCGGTCATGGGCAGAGGGACTTATGAATCATTGCCAGGGAAAGAACCTTTGAAGGACAGAACCAATATCGTCCTGAGTACAAACAGGGATTTTCAGGACGACAGAGTTATAATCTGCCATTCGCTGGAGGACCTGCTTCAGGAGCTGAAAAAATACCCTTCGGACGATATCTGTGTGATTGGCGGAGAATCACTTTTTCAGCTGCTCATGCCCTATCTGAATGAACTGTATGTGACAAAAATCAGGCACACATTCCCTGCGGATAAGCATCTTAGGAATGTCGATGAAGATGACAATTGGAGAGTTGAGTCCGAGGGTGAATTGCAAACTTATAATGACATTCAGTACAGTGTTGTAAAATATGTAAGAAAGTGAACGTCGTAATATACAAATTTTAGAGGTTAGTATGCTACGAGCAAACTTTCGAAAGGAGAAACCGGCTTTGGAAGAAAATATTGTGTGCGGGCGCAACGCTGTGACCGAACTGATCAAATCCGGGAATCCGGTAAATAAAGTGCTGGTCAAAAATGAAAAGGGGCAGGGAAGAAATTCGGACATCCTGCATCTGCTTAAAACGCGTGGCATACCGTACCAATTTGTGGAGAATACTGTCCTGGACAAATATACTGCCGGAGAAAAGCATCAGGGAGTGGTGGCATTTACTGCTGCCAAAGAATATGCAGAACCATCCGATATTATGGAGATAGCAAGGCAAAAAGGGGAAGATCCATTTATCCTTGTTCTGGATGAGATCGAGGATCCGCATAATCTAGGAGCTCTTCTTCGGACTGCCGATGCAGCGGGTGTTCATGGGGTGATCATTCCAAAAAGAAGAAGTGCCGCACTCACACCTGCTGTCGGCAGAACGTCGGCCGGAGCTGTGGAATATGTGCCTGTGGCCAGAGTAAGCAATCTTGTCCAGACACTGAAATATCTCAAAGAAGAGGGCTGCTGGGTATCCGGTGCGGAAGCCGGCGGCAAAGATATCTATCAGGCGGGACTGAAAGGGCCAAGGGTCATCGTCATTGGCGGAGAGGATAAGGGACTCGGTAGACTGATCCGGGAAACCTGTGATGAAATTATATCCTTACCAATGTGTGGCAGAATTTCATCTTTGAATGCCAGCGTAGCCGGATCCATCATCATGTATGAGGTACGGAGACAGAGAAATCAGACTTAATCTGCCATATCCCGCCAATCTTCATCTTGACGCTATTTGTGCATTTCAGGTATAATTGTTTTGTTATAAGCATATAATGGAGGCTTCAGCGTTACCTTCGTGAATCGGTTTCGGGAGGGATGGACTTGACTTACAGTATCCAGACAGAGATTCCAGAAGAATTCGAGGCTAATGAGTACATAGCAGATGAGGAACTAGTTGAGTTAGCAAAGATCGGTGACGCAGAAGCTCAGGAGTACTTGATCAATAAGTACAAGAATTTTGTCAGAGCAAAAGCCAGATCGTATTTCTTGATCGGTGCGGATAGGGAAGATATCATTCAAGAAGGCATGATTGGGCTGTATAAAGCAATTCGTGACTTTCGTGGGGACAAGCTCTCCTCTTTCAGAGCATTTGCCGAGTTATGCATAACTCGGCAGATTATTACAGCGATCAAGACGGCTACCAGACAAAAGCATATTCCGCTCAATTCGTACGTATCGCTGAACAAACCTATTTATGATGAGGATTCCGACAGGACGCTCTTGGATGTTATTTCTGGAAATAAGATCACGGATCCCGAGGAACTGATCATCAGCAGGGAAGAATTTGACGATATTGAAGAAAAGATGGGCGAAATTTTAAGTTCGCTCGAATGGGAAGTGCTGATGTCCTATCTTGAAGGCAAATCTTATCAGGAGATTGCCGTAGATCTCGACAGGCATGTCAAATCCATTGACAATGCACTGCAGCGGGTCAAGCGAAAGTTGGAAAGGTATCTGGAGCACAGAGGGGCCTAAAATTCCATACAATATGAATAAAATCAGACACTCTGTTTTGTAAATTCTTCCAGAAAAAAAATGACTTTTATTGTTGACAAGTGGCCGTAATCTTTGATACAATACGTTGGTGTCCAATGCCGATGTAGCTCAATTGGTAGAGCAGCTGATTTGTAATCAGCAGGTTGCGGGTTCGAGTCCCATCGTCGGCTCCAATTGAAATGGGTAGGTGGCCGAGTGGTTAAAGGCGGCAGACTGTAAATCTGTTCCGAAAGGTACGGTGGTTCGAATCCATCCCTGCCCACCATTCTATAATTGGAGATATCGAGCTGGAACGTTTATTTAACATCGCGGGGTGGAGCAGTGGTAGCTCGTCGGGCTCATAACCCGAAGGTCGTCGGTTCAAATCCGGCCCCCGCAACCAATGGTGCTTACATCGCTTATGGCATTGATTTCGATCTTGTCGTCAGCGATTTTTATATTTACGATATATTTTTTTAATAATTCCTTCGGATCATTTTGGATGCGATCGGCATCCTTTTTTAATTCTATAATAAGACATCTCTACTTACAGGTGGCAAGGGAATAATTTTTTTTAACTGCTGCTCTAATATTTTCTTTCTGGCTTCGTGTTCTGTTATTCTGTCTCGTACAGCGTCAGAATTAAGACCGCTTTCTAACAATTTCATAAGGTTGCTGATTTTAACATCCAAGTCAGTGATTTCTTTCTTAATTGATTCTGAAGAATTCTCAGAGTTATGGGATGAGCTGGTCTCAACGATCGCATCTGCCGCTTTTTCTATCATTTCCCCTGAAAAAATTGAACTCTTAAGAAGACTTACAACAAGAGGCTCTATATCATTGGCTGCAATATTTTTGCAGTCACGAGTCACAGGTATGGAGCCTTGTTTTATTTGCGCATTTATAAGATTTGTACTCGTATCCTTTCTTATTGATAGTGGTAACGCCAATAAAGGCTCCACCGCACTTATGACATTTTATCAGTCCGGATAAGAGATATTCACGTCTACCTTTGTTTACAGCATTATGCTTATTAGCTTCCATTCTTAATCTCACCTTCCCCCATGTTTCATCATTAATAAGATTAGGGATTATCCCCTCAAGAATAACTGCATTTGGATTATCTTTTCTTCCGGCCCATTTACCAAGAAATTTATGGGTCTTTTTATTCCACGAATACAAGACCTGGAAGTGGACGAAGTAATCATTCAGGCGATTAAGAGAAGCCGAATTCGAACCGGGGTGATGATCAGGCAGATAGAGACTTGCTTAGAAATATTAAGAATTGGGCAAATAGAAAAGCAACAGCCAGAAAAATATGAGGTTATTTATTGTTTGTATATGGATAAGGCCAAGAAGGAGTATTGAATGGGGAGAGTCAATTAGGACAATAGCGCTAGAAATACCCTGCGGGGAAGGCACGGTACGGCGCTGGAAAAATGAGATGATTAGTGAACTTAGTATTTTATTGTTTGGCGTAGACGGCTTAAAACCTAGATATTTAGCGGATATTTAGAGTGTTTTACCCATGATCAAAGCGTGATCAAAACATGGATTTTACATGGCATATCAGCGGTGGTAAAATTGTATCGTAAAGTGGTGTGAGCAAAAATAAACATAAAAAGGACCGCCCAGAATGGACGGTCTTAACCCCATTTATAAGTGACTAGATTTTAGTATTTTTTAAGTCAACGGAGTTAAGGGACTCTCAATTAGGGTTGCCAATTGAAACGGATGAAAGTGACCATCATTTACTGTTGTATTACCTTGGACAAAGTGCACATGTTTACCATTCCCAACGTTTATTGGTGGTCCTGTAATTACTCTTATTTCGTGGTGATGATTATCAAAAAAGTCTGTATTTGTAGATATTGCATGTCTATGACCACCTATCGATGGGATAACCCCGCCAGAAACTCCAGCAACCCGGTGATTGTGTCGATCTTCGCCCGCCTCTGCTAATTTCGTACTACCTTCAAATTCATGAACATGGGTTCGTCTCAATAGAACATTTCCAACTCTATTAAATAATAACCCCAATTCTATCATTCCTCTCAATTTTGATTCAAGCGGAGGCTTATACTTGGAATCCCTCCGTTTCATAAGATAGGGGTTAAAAATGAAGGTTCAATATAATTTATGACAAGTTGTCCAAATCGGCCACAAGAAAGATTTAAATCGTAAGTAGGCTTTTTTACAACAAGAACAGCCCGAGATGGACGGTCTTTACTTATGTGCAGGAAAATACTTCCTTTTGTCGAAGATAAGAGCAAAAGGAGGTGAAAAAAGCGTGCTGAATGAAAAAGATTATATGGAAATGGCGGCAACAATCTTTGCCGGGATGATGCAAAATAATGGAGTCGAAGTAATGTTAGAGCAAGACTCTGCTGGAGAAGTCCATGTTTTATTTAAAACAAAGAATTTTAGCGGAGCAACAAATGCCGCGACAATAATGTCGTCAATCGTTAAGGGACTAAAAAATACAGATGTCTAATATTGAGCCTTCTAGCTCTTTTCCCATATTCTCCAAAACAAACGAAGACCGCCCGAAATGGACGGTCTTTTGCTATGGAATAAAATAATTGTTTCTACGGATATTATTTAAAAAAGGCGGTGTAAGTGATGAAAAATATTAGTACATTGGATTTGACAAATGAACTGATGGGCAGAAATGGAGTCGAGAGCATTTCTGTTGAGGTATACGAAGAAGTTCGAATAATAAGTAATAAGACTGAAAAAATTGTTCAAGGGCCCGCTATTATCCTGATTAACCAGGATTAAAGCTTTCGATAACGGTAGTGATTTTTTATATGTGCTGCATGATATTCCCCGTGTGATGGGGCGTTCATAAGGCCTCTATAAATACTTTCAGGGACATTGAAATAAGCGTATGACCCGCTGCTGCGAAACCTAATGTACAATGTTTGAGTCGATGGTTCATATGCAACAGCAGATAAGTTGGACGAAACAACCGGTATCCAATTCATAACATATCCCTCCTTTTATGGAAAGTTTCTACATCTAACAGGGAAAACCTTCCTTTTTGTCGAATAGATTATCAAAAGGAGGGGGTATACTTGGATTTTAGCGATTTTAAAATGCCAAAAATTGAGTTACAGAAGCTTGAAATCCCTCGACTAGAGCTAAATACAAATCTAATGAATACAATAAATGACTCAATGAGAGAACGTGAAGAAGCAATTACAAGAGAAAAACAAGAAGAAAGGGAACATCGTGAAGCTGTGCTTGCTGCACTTCAAGGCATTGAAAAAAATACATCTGGTATTTCCGAGTTAATTTTACTAGTATCAAAAAATGATGAGAAGCAAGATGAAATATTTGATTTATTAGTTGAAGTATTATCGATTGCCAAAGCCAAGGATAAGGAAGAAGCTGAATCAATATATCGAAAAGTTATGAAAAAGATAGGTGACTTTTCAGGTGACATAGAGACCATACAAAAACTTTTTGGTTGGGCGGGGATAATCTTTTCAATGGTTGGAAGTTAGTTTTAATCAAGAGCCTTATTCAAAACACTCTCCGATAACTCCGATCATCGTACCAAACTTCATCTACTGTGATCTTAAAGAATTCATATCAAATTATCGGTTGCATACGAGGAAGGAAGGCTCGGTCTAACTGCGTCCGGCTGGCGCCAGCCGGAAGGCGAAATCGTCTCTCTCATTTTCTCTACACAGTCAATTTGATAGGAGAACTTGAATATCGTGTCACAAATTATAAAAAACCGGTCTTTCATTCTATCTATTGGTATGCTAGTATATAAAACAGGGAGCTGGTAAAAATGGACAAACTCGATCAGATATTAGACAAGCTCAATTTGATGGAAAAAGCCTTACGTGCCGAAAACAAGACACTAAGTGACCAGGTCGGCACCTTAAGTGACAAAGTTGAAAAGATTGCGGAAAAGCAAGACATGACCTGGCAGGCCGTCCAGGAACTGAGGGAAGAACTAACCAACAACAGCTTAAAAATTAAAATCATAGACAATAAGGTAAAGGCTTTATAAGCCTTTTTTCTTTCCGAAATTCCAGTAGATAAAATTTATAAGACAAGTTGGAAAGTGCAAGGATTTTATTCAGGATTTATCAATTAATCCCCCGGTATTTGTTATGCCAGGAGTCGGTTTATTTATTGCCAGGAGAGAATCAAGCGGGATTGGGGTCTTTTACAAAAAGGGCACGGCTGCACTCAAATCCGTCCATATCCGGCATAACAATATCCATAGTTACGATATCGGGTTTGCACCTGTCATATGTTTCGATTAAGCTGTCGTAGGAATCGGCTTCGCCGACAACTTCCAAGCCGCTGTCGCGAAGTATTTCCACAATGAGTGTTCTTGAAAACAGAGAGTCGTCAACGACCATTACTTTTATTGCACTCACTTTTTCGGATTACCCCCATTCAATGCCAGTGCCAAGGTACTAGTCAATATGTACTCTAAATTATAGTAAGTAATTTTGGGGATAGCTATTATTGATATGGGGTTATCAATAAATAGAACAAATTTAACAGGTCTAATTTAAAAACAAAGCCAGGCTGTTGCCTGGCTGCTATTTTTTGGATCTATTCATACTCTCTTTTTTTATCCAGGGCTTCATCCCGGATTTCCGCCCTCATTCCGTTTAGCGCATCACGCCTCCGTTCATTCTTTCCTTTCAAATCTTTCTTACTTTTAGGATCATCAGTTTTCGCAATCATTTCATCAGCAAGCTCCATATTTTGGATCGTGTGATTAATATTTTTTTGGATTCTGTCGACATTATCTCTGCGGTCATCCGGATTGTGTTTCATTAATACTGTTCCTCCTTTAGTCTGCACTTGAAAAGAATTTGTTTCAGTATATTGTTTGAGGAGTGAACAAGTCTTATACCATAAAATTTTAAAGCAGTTTTTTTATACTGTATAAAGACCTCAAAACAAGCCAGTTCTGAGGAAAATATCTTCCAATTGTCCAATAGCTTATGCCCCCGACCCGAAATTCTTTGGCCAGGGTCAGTTTGGCATAGATGCTTCGGGCATCTTCAAACCATACTTCGTGCTTTTTGCCGGCATCGTCGTAGTAGGTGAAATACGGAGACTGCGCTGTTGAATCATACTGGATTGCTGTCTTTTCAGTTCTGGCCAGATCTACCGCCCCGCTGTTGGAGACTGTTCTGGCGGCAGTACCGGAAACGTATGGAAGGGTCCAGTCATAGCCATAATTGGGGATACCCATAAAGATTTTTTGTCTCGGAATAGCCGACACCGCATAGGTCAATACTTTGCGCACTTCATTTACAGGAGCGACTGCTTTGGGTGGGCTGTAGGTGTAACCCCATTCATAGGTCATTAGGATGACGTGGTTGGCCAGAGCCCCGTGAACAGGATAGTCATGGGCTTCATATAGCAGACCTTTTTGATCGGCAGTCAGCTTAGGAGCGAGAGCTGTCGTCACAGGATAGCCTAAAGGGCGGAGCGTATTAACGATCCTTCGGAGAAAGTTGTTATAGTTTTCCCGGTCGGATGGATAGATATATTCAAAATCAATATCGAGGCCGTAATAGTTTTTTTCTCTCAGCGTTCTGATAACCTGACTAATTAAAGTATTCTGAGCAGTCTGATTTGTCAGGATGGATCTGGCCAGCGTACTGTTGAAGCTTCCACCTTGCTGGATATTCGTAATGACCATTAGTGGAGCTGTCCGGGCTTCTCTCGCTGCCTGAATCAGCGGTTCATCCGGAATCGTATTCAGGGTGCCATCCGCGTTGACCTGATAACTGAAGATACTAAGATATGTAAGATGGCGAAGACTTTTTCGGAGAATGTCTCTGTTAATATTCGGAAAGGCATACCCGTTCACTTCTATCGTTCCATAGCTGGCAGCCGCTGCCGGAATGGCAATAGTCTGACCGGCATAGATACGGCTCGGATCTGTTATCCGAGGATTGGTGGCGAGTAAAGCATTCACAGTTACTCCGTGTTTTTGGGCAATCAGATAAAGAGACTCACCGGCGGCAACCGTATGTGTTCCGCTACTTTCCAAAATGACCAGCGTCTGCCCGATAACTAGCTGGTTTGGATTGGTCAGTTCATTATCTGCAATCATTTTCTGGGGTGAGACCCCGTATTTGCGAGCAATCGAATAGATGCTCTGTCCTGAGCTCACAACATGAATTTTCAAGAAACACACTTCCTTTTTCATACTGTATGCTTCAGAGAAAAAAGAAGTGTTTGGAGTGCGGGTTTATTATTCGGGATGGGTTGTGTTATCATAAGACAATAAACATAAAGATAAACCTTAAGGAGCTGTGGAATGAATATCGGAGCCAGGACGTTAAAGACAGGTCTCGCTGTGGCGGTCAGTGTTTATATCTGTATCCTTTTGGATATTGAGCCATCTTTGTTTGCTGCGACATCGGCAGTGGTCTGTATGCAGCAATCTCTCGGCAGAAGTTTTCGAAATGCGCTGGAAGAAATTATAGTAAACATCATTGCAATTATTGTGGCTGTGGCGATCGGACTGGCCATACCGCTGCAGTTTCTGAGTATGGCACTTGCAACGATTATCCTGATTATTATTTTCACCAAAGTGATCAAAGTGCCGAATCAGATCGTTCTTGCAGTGATCTCGGCCATTTTTATCCTGGCTTCACCGCAGGAGCAGTTTTTGTCCCACGCGGTCTCACGGTCACTGGCTATCCTGATTGGTATGGTGACTGCAAATGTGATCAATTTGACGATCGCACCTCCGCGTTACCAAAAAGTGCTTGAGGATAAATTGATTGAACTAAATAATTTTGCTGTCCGGATGTTTGTCGATGCAGTGAACCGGTATCTGTACCTGAATCTGGCTTCGGAAGAAGAAATGCATAAAAATAAAGCGGAATTCAACAGCTTGTTTCAAGAAGCTGAGAATTTGTATGATTTATACCGCAAAGAGTGGAACGTCTTGTGGTTCGGTAAAAACAAGAAAGACCCCAAGGCCCGTAAACCATTATATAAGGAATATTTAAATTACAGCCGGGGCCTCTGGCAAAGATCACAGGACTTGCTTTTTCTTGCCGCAGAACGAAAAACCCGCCGGGAGGAAGCCAATGATCCGGCGGTTAGTCCTGAATTTGAACATGTTTTTGAAATGCTGCACAATGTGATGTTCAGTGCGACAAGCTACAATCTGCAGCTTCAGAAAAAAGTCAAGGGGGAAGAGGCAGCTCAGTTTCCCGAATTGCGTGTCTGGAGCAAACTGCACGCTATTCTGAATGAATGGCAGGAGAATACACCCTCGACAAGCTTTTACTATCATGCGCTGATTGAATTGTCTGTTGTCACCTACAGCATTCGCTGGTTTGCGAAGGAATCCTCCCGGCTGCTGAATCTGGAGACGGAAATGAGTGTCTGAAGAAGACTAGATGCAGCTTGATTTCATAGTATTGTAGGGTTTACGGCTGCAGGCCAAACAGTTTTCTGCCGTTTTCCCAGAGGATTTTCTGGTTTTCCTCTTTCGTCAGGCCAAGTGATAGGAAACGCTCAAGTTCGGCTTCGGGTGACCACATTGGGTAATCCGTGCCAAACAGTACTTTATCAATGCCATGGGAGCGAATAATATCAACAGCTGTTTCTTTTTCTATTAACATCAGAGAGCTGGACGTGTCGATGTAGACATTTCGCTCAAACAGGCTGTGGTCAAAATCATCCCACAGACTCCAGCCGCCCAGATGGGCTGCAATGACCACCAAATCGGGAAACATTTTCAGAATGTGGGCAAGTCTGTGCGGATTGGAGTAATCCGTGCGCGTATCTCCGACATGAAAAAGGATAGGCAATTTGCCTTCTGCTGCCTCGTATATAGGAAATAAAGATGGATCGTCAATGTTATATTCCTGAAAATCCGGGTGAAGCTTTAAACCTTTTAAACCGAGTGAAAGTACCCGCTCGATTTCCAGTTGAGGATTAGGAAATTCAGGATGCATGGTGCCGAAGCCGACGAACCGCGAATCGGTGCAAACACTGGCAATGAAATCGTTGATTGACTCGACTTGTTCTGTTCTCGTAGCGGTCGAGGAAATCAAAAAGCGGTTGATCCCGACGCCTGCGCCGGAAGCGATCAGATCGGAGGCGGTTCCTTTTCCAGGCTCCATATCTTGAATAAGTTCGTCGTAGAAGGACAAGATGGAATCGACTGCCCTGGGAGCTACTTTCTGCGGAAAAATATGGGCATGGGCATCAAAAATGTTTGGATAATCTGGATTGGACATAAGACAGACCTCTAATTCTTTTTTTATTTTCTAAGCACAGTTATGATATAATGAATAAATATCGACAATAATACAATCCTAATTCGTTCTGCCTATTTTGGCAAGAGAATTTCACAGTTTATTTGCGGCATACAAAGGAATCTTCCTTGACAAAGACTTTATTATTGTGTTAAATTATTCTGTGCGACTTGTAAAATATGCAGTTTAATGCCATTGCCGGGGGGGTGTTCCAAATGCGTGTTGCAATCACATTGGCTTGTACTGAGTGCAAAAACAGAAATTATCAGTCCAATAAGAATAAGAAAAATGACCCAGATCGTATAGAGATCAAAAAATATTGCAGAACTTGCAAAGCTCATACTGTTCATAAGGAAACAAAATAGTACGAACCGGAAGAATATTCCGTTAAGGATGTGAAGATATGGCAGTGGCAAAGAAAGCAGATACCACAGGTGCAAAAGGCGGCTTTCTTAATAGGTTTAAGAACCCCGGAAAACGGTTTGCTTTTTTTCGTGAGGTTGGGCTTGAGCTGAAGAAAGTACATTGGCCGACTCGTCAGACGTTGCTGACGTATACCGGTGTCGTGCTTGTTTCTGTGGCAATTGTTGCTTTGTTGATTTGGATTGTAGACAGTGGTCTGACGTACGCAATGACCAACCTGCTTGGTATTTAACAATTCATTTGACAATTGGATGAATCTTTCTTAGGAGGCTTTCGGTTAATGACGAAGAACTGGTATGTTATTCACACTTATTCCGGATATGAGAACAAGGTGAAAACAAATCTGGAAAAACGCGTGGAATCCATGAATATGGAGGATAAAATTTTTCGCGTTTTAGTTCCTATGGAAGACGAGATCGAAATAAAGAACGGCAAGAAAAAAATCTCCAAACGCAAGGTGTTTCCAGGTTACGTTCTAGTGGAGATGGACATGACTGACGACTCTTGGTATGTGGTCCGCAATACACCTGGGGTGACCGGGTTTGTAGGAAGCGGCAGCAAACCGATTCCGCTTCTGGATCATGAGGTCGCTGTTATTTTACGCCAAATGGGACTCGAGAAAATCCGCACCAAGATTGACGTTGTTGTCGGGCAGTCTGTCCGGGTCATTTCCGGTCCGTTCAAAGACTTTATTGGTGTTGTGAAAGAAGTCCTCGAAGAAAAGCAAAAAGTCAGAGTCTCGGTTTCCATGTTTGGGAGAGAGACGCCGGTCGAACTTGAGTTTGGGCAAGTGGAAAAGCTTGACTAAATAGATATTCCACAGCAAGGAGGTGTAATTATGGCAAAGAAAGTTATTGGGCTGGTAAAATTGGCAATCACCGCAGGTAAGGCAAATCCGGCACCTCCGGTTGGTCCTGCTTTGGGTCAGCACGGTGTTAATATCATGGGCTTCTGCAAAGAATACAATGAAAGAACGAAGGATCAGGCTGGACTGATCATTCCTGCAGAGATTACGATTTATGAAGACCGTTCCTTTACTTTTGTTCTGAAGACTCCGCCGGCATCCGTATTGCTTAAGAAGGCAGCCAACATTCCGTCTGGTTCCGCTGTTCCGAACAAGCAAAAGGTTGCGAAAGTGACCAAAGATCAGGTTAGGGAAATTGCTGAACAAAAGATGAAAGACTTAAATGCAGCAAGCATTGAAGCTGCAATGCGTATGGTCGAAGGTACTGCACGCAGTATGGGAATCGATATTGTTTGATTCCGTTGAACAATGTGGGAGGGTTTGGCCCGAAGACCACAAGGAGGTTAAAGAAAGATGCCAAAAAGAGGTAAGAAATACCTTGATGCTTTAAAAGCATTTGATAATCAGGCTGTGTTTGAGCCGGCCGAAGCAATTGGTGTTGTAAAAACCAATGCCAAAGCAAAATTTGATGAGACAGTTGAAGTTGCTTTCAAATTGGGAATCGATACCCGCCATGCTGATCAGCAAATCCGCGGAGCGGTTGTTCTTCCACATGGAACAGGCAAAACTTTAAGTGTACTTGTTTTTGCCAAGGGAGACAAAGCCAAAGAAGCCGAAGCTGCCGGCGCTGATTTTGTCGGAGCTGAAGAAATGGTTGAGAAAATCCAACAGGGCTGGTTTGGTTTTGACGTTGCTGTAGCGACACCGGATATGATGGGTACTGTCGGTAAGCTGGGTAAGCTTTTGGGACCTAAGGGCCTCATGCCGAACCCGAAGACCGGAACTGTATCGTTCGATGTCGAAAGAGCAGTTAAAGAAATTAAAGCCGGTAAAGTGGAATACAGGGCTGATAAAGCCGGTATTATTCATGTACCGATCGGCAAGGTTTCTTTTGATCAGGATAAGCTGATGGACAACTACAAAACCATTGCCGAAGTTGTCACAAAAGCAAAACCTGCAGCTGCCAAAGGACAGTATGTCCGTAGCGTAACGGTATCTTCCACCATGGGACCAGGAGTGAAAATCAATCCTTTGAAAATTGTCTAAAGACTTTTTAAGGGCTGAGATATACCGACTAGACTGAAAAAAATTAATAACATTTTCCGCTGTAGAAAGCAGGCGCTTTATTAAGCTTAATATCCTGCCGAGGTGGAGACAAGGTCGTCTTTTGAAGACATGAAAGACATTAATAATCTTGCCTCTGCGCCCAGCAGAGGCTTGTTTATTGACAGCAATGGATGGCAACGAAACGCATACGACAGTATGCGTTCGGAAGGAGGTGTGTGTATGCCAAATTTTGAAGAGAAGCAAAAAGTTGTTGAAGATATCAAACAGAAGTTTGAAGGTGCAAACGGAGTGATTCTGGCAGACTACAGAGGTCTGACGGTATCGCAGGTGACCAATTTGAGAGTAGAACTGCGCCAGGCCGGTATTGAATACCGCGTATTGAAAAATACAATGGTTCGCCGGGCTGCAGATGAAATCGGGATTACCGGTTTGGATGAATTTCTGGAAGGTCCTACTGCTTTAGCCTTTTCTGCAGATCCTGTTGCTCCTGCGAAGATTCTCAGTGAATTCAGCAAGAAAAACAAGAGCCTGACCATTAAGGCGGGGGTTCTTGACGGCAAGGTCATTAACGCTGAAAAAGTAAAAGATCTCGCAAATCTTCCGTCCAGAGAAGTTCTTCTTTCCCAAGTACTTGCTGGAATGCAAGGCCCGCTTCAAGGAATGGTCAATGTTCTGCAAGGGCCTATCCGCAAATTTGGTTATGCTTTGGAAGAAGTTCGTAAACTTAAAGAAGCCCAGGCATAGTCGAGGCACGGGATTCGATGCCCGAGGCCCGATGCATGCGCAGACTCTGGGACTATCCAACATCTGACACGAAGGTTTGGACGGTACCGGATGTTAACAGATCTAATGACTAGTCCAAAAATAAAAAATATGTGAATTATTTTAAGGAGGATATTTTAATGTCCAAAACTGCTGAAATTTTAGAAGCCGTAAAAGGTATGACCGTTCTTGAGCTTGCTGAGCTCGTTAAAGCTTTCGAAGAAGAGTTTGGTGTAAGCGCTGCTGCTCCCGCAGCTGTTATGGCTGCCCCGGCAGCTGGCGCTGCTGCTCCTGTTGCTGAAGAGCAAACAGAATTTGATGTTATCCTGACCAGCGCTGGTGCTGCAAAGATCAACGTCATCAAAGTTGTTCGTGAAATCACTGGCCTGGGCTTAAAAGAAGCTAAAGATCTTGTTGACGGCGCACCGAAACCTGTCAAAGAAAAAATTGCCAAAGAAGAAGCTGAAGCCATCAAAGCTAAACTTGTTGAAGCTGGTGCCGGCGTAGACGTAAAATAATCTGAAACGAAAAATGTACCGCAGACTGAACCGGCCATGCTTAAGCCGGTTCAGTTTTTATTTGACGCCGGGTGCTCATGGATGTCAAATGTGTTCTGAACCAGGCTAATGGAATATTGAGTAGAAACAGGCAAAAAATATCTAAATGCCTTTAACTTTTTGGAATTTAATATATAATAATAGATATTTAACCTATAATGTCAGAACAATCTTGCAGGGATGATGATTAGTAAATAAAATATACTTGACAAATATCGGTATACTTGTTAGGATTAATAACTGTCACTGTGATCTTAAGTTAAGACAAACCAATAAAGTTGGGAGATAATAGTGTGGATGTATTGCATCTCATGTGAGGCAGCTCCATAAACATTGAAGCGAGGTTTTTTCCCAAAAAGCCTTGCTTTTGGTTGTTTATGCCTATCTGCTCTTTGCTTTTTGGTGTTTGGATAGTAATGGATATTTGTATTAAGGTATTCGCAAACAATTATAATTATTTCTTGATTATCTAGTTTTCTGTTGGAACGATCAGGAAAAAACACTGGAAGGGTGAAACGGCATGGTGAATCCTATCAAAGTTGGAACAAGAGAACGGGCAAGTTATGCGAGGCTTCGGGAAGTTCTGGATATGCCCAACTTAATCGAAATTCAACAGAATTCCTACGAGTGGTTTCTGAAGGAAGGGCTTCGCGAAATGTTTCGCGACATTTCCCCAATTCAGGATTTTACCGGAAATCTGGTTTTGGAATTCATAGACTACAGCCTCGGCGATCCAAAATATGAGGTCGAGGAATGCAAAGAACGTGACGTTACGTTTGCAGCACCTCTCAGAGTCAAAGTACGCCTTATTAATAAGGAAACAGGAGAGGTTAAGGAGCAGGAAGTGTTCATGGGGGACTTTCCCCTGATGACCGATAAAGGCACCTTCATTATTAATGGTGCGGAACGTGTTATTGTCAGTCAGTTGGTAAGATCGCCCGGCGTTTATTATTCTGAAACAATCGACACCAGCGGTAAAAAACTTTACGGCGCAACAATTATTCCGAACCGTGGTGCCTGGCTGGAATTTGAGACAGATATTAATGATAATATTTTTGTCCGGGTTGACAGAACCCGTAAACTACCGGCTACGGTACTGGTCAGAGCCCTTGGCTATTCAACCAATGGCCGGATCCTCGAAGCGTTCGATGACAATGAGAACGTTAAAATTACGCTGGAAAGAGACAATACGGAATCAACGGAAGAAGCGCTAGTTGAGATTTATAAACGTCTTCGTCCTGGAGAACCGCCTACGGTGGAGAGTGCCCGCAGTCTTCTGGAATCCTTGTTCTTTGATCCCAGAAGATATGATCTGGCAAAAGTAGGCCGTTATAAGCTGAACAACAAACTGGGTCTGGATATTCCCAAGAACATACGGCATTTAACATCCGAGGACATCATCGCATCGATTTCTCGGATGCTTAAAATAATTAATGGTGAAGGACATATTGATGATATTGATCACCTTGGCAACAGACGTTTGCGTTCGGTTGGCGAGCTTCTTCAGAATCAGTTCAGAATCGGTCTCTCCCGTATGGAGAGAGTGGTAAGAGAGAGAATGACGATTCAGGACATTGAGGGGATTACACCTCAGGTGCTGATCAATATACGTCCAGTCGTGGCCGCAATTAAAGAGTTTTTTGGAAGCAGCCAGTTATCACAGTTTATGGACCAGACCAATCCACTGGCCGAGCTTACGCATAAACGCCGTCTCAGCGCGCTGGGACCTGGTGGTTTAAGCAGAGAGAGAGCCGGATTTGAAGTGCGCGACGTGCATCATTCCCACTATGGCCGGATGTGCCCGATTGAAACGCCTGAGGGTCCGAACATTGGTTTGATTGGTTCACTAAGCACATATGGACGCATTAATGAGTATGGCTTTATTGAGGCACCTTACCGCAAAGTAGAAAATGGCAAAGTGACGGATGAGATCCATTACTTAACAGCTGATGAAGAGGAAAAATATATTATTGCCCAGGCCAATGCCGCTGTTGGTGAAAATGGGGAGTTTTTAAGCGAGAAGATCGAAGCGCGCCACGGCGAAGATTTCGTCCTGGTTCCGCCGGTAAACATTCAGTATATGGACGTTTCGCCGAAGCAGATGGTATCGATTGCGACCGCCTTGATTCCATTCCTCGAGCATGACGATGCTAACCGTGCTCTGATGGGTTCCAACATGCAGCGTCAGGCTGTGCCTCTACTCAAAACAGATGCGCCGTATATTGGCACCGGCATGGAGTATAAGGCTGCTGTTGATTCCGGTGTCTGTCTGGTTTCTCCAAAAGAAGGAACTGCTTTACGGGTTACTTCCGATGAGATCATCATTCAAAACAATGACGGCACAACAACCCGGAATAGACTTTTGAAATACACGCGCAGCAACCAGGGAACCTGTATCAATCAGAAACCGATTGTTGTCAAAGGCCAGAGAATCGATGCTGGTCAGGTAATTGCCGACGGCCCGTCAACAGATAACGGAGAACTTGCCCTCGGGCGAAACGTTCTGGTAGCGTTTATGCCCTGGGAAGGATACAACTATGAGGATGCTATTCTGATCAGCGAGAAGCTGGTGAAAGAAGATTATTTTACGTCCATTCATATTGAGGAATACGAAGCAGATGCCCGGGATACCAAACTTGGGCCTGAAGAGATTACCAGAGATATTCCAAACGTCGGAGAAGATGTTTTGAAAGATCTTGACGAACGTGGTATTATCCGGATCGGTGCCGAAGTGCGCCCTGGAGATATCTTAGTGGGCAAGGTTACTCCGAAAGGGGAAACGGAGCTTACGGCTGAAGAACGCCTGCTAAGAGCAATCTTTGGTGAGAAAGCCAGAGAAGTCAGGGATACTTCTTTACGTGTTCCGCATGGCGAGGCCGGAAAAGTTGTTGATGTTAAAGTATTTAAGCGCGAGAACGGCGATGAACTGGCCCCTGGGGTCAACCAACTCGTAAGAGTCTATATTGCCCAGAAACGTAAGATATCCGTCGGCGATAAAATGGCTGGAAGACACGGAAACAAAGGGGTTATTTCCAGAATTATGCGCCAGGAGGATATGCCTTTCATGCCGGACGGCACGCCGATTGAAATCGTTCTGAATCCGCTCGGTGTTCCATCTCGTATGAATATCGGACAGGTTCTGGAAACCCATCTTGGTTGGGCGGCGAAAGCACTGGGCATGTATATTGCCACACCGGTTTTTGACGGAGCCAGAGAAGATGATGTCTTTGATACCTTGAGAAAGGCCGGACTTCCCGGACATGGAAAATCCGTTCTTTATGACGGCCGTACCGGTGAGCCTTTTGATAATGAAGTTACTGTTGGCTACATGTATATGCTGAAACTTCACCATCTTGTTGATGACAAGATCCATGCCCGTTCTACAGGTCCGTACTCGCTGGTCACCCAGCAGCCGCTCGGCGGTAAAGCGCAGTTCGGCGGTCAACGCTTCGGAGAGATGGAAGTTTGGGCACTTGAAGCTTATGGCGCATCGTTTACGCTGCAGGAGATACTTACTGTTAAGTCCGATGATGTGGTAGGTAGGGTCAAGACCTACGAAGCAATTGTCAAAGGTGAGAATATTCCTGAGCCGGGCGTGCCAGAATCATTTAAGGTACTCATCAAGGAATTGCAGAGCCTTGGACTTGATGTTTCCGTACTTTCGGAAGAAGATCAGGAAATTGAAATTAAGGATCTGGATGATGATGTCACAGAAGCTGCCCATGAACTGGGAATGGATGATCAGTATTCCGTGATTGATGTCAATGACGAAAGCGGCATTGGCTATGATAATGAAGATGAGACTCTTGATGAAGATTTGGATGGCGATTTGAATGACAAAACTGAAGATTTCCCTGTCCTGAGTGTTCCCGAGTCTGACCTTGGTAATGATCTTGTTAATGATCTGGACAATGATTTCAGCGACAACATGGATGACGATTTTGATCCGGATTACAAGTAAAGTGTGCGTTTAGATCGAGAAAGCTTGATGGGCGAAAGGAGAGAATACCGTGCTTGATGTGAATAATTTTGAGAGGATGCGTATCGGGTTGGCTTCTCCGGAGATGATCCGCAAATGGTCCTATGGGGAAGTAAAAAAACCTGAAACCATTAATTACCGCACCTTAAAGCCCGAAAGAGAAGGTCTTTTCTGTGAAAAAATATTTGGCCCTACCCGTGACTGGGAGTGCCACTGCGGTAAATATAAGAGAGTCCGTTATAAAGGCATTATTTGTGACCGATGCGGTGTTGAAGTAACGAGGTCTAAAGTCCGCCGCGAGAGAATGGGACATATTGAGCTGGCTGCGCCGGTTTCCCATATCTGGTACTTCAAAGGGATTCCGAGCAGAATGGGGCTTCTGCTGGACATGTCACCGCGTTCCCTGGAAAAAGTTCTATATTTTGTCGCGTATATCGTTGTTGATCCAAAGGATACCTCCCTGATGAAAAAACAGCTTCTTACCGAGACAGAATACCGGGAGGCCAGGGAAAAATACGGCAGTGGCTTCAAGGCAGAGATGGGTGCTGAGGCCATCAAGGCGTTATTGGCCGAGATTGATCTAGATAAACTGAACGAAGAACTTCGCACCGAGCTTAAGGAAGTGTCCGGTCAGCGAAAAATCAGGGCGATCAGACGTCTGGAGGTTGTCGAAGCATTTAAACAGTCCGGAAACAGTCCGGAATGGATGGTTCTTGATGCGATCCCGGTTATTCCACCAGAACTGCGGCCGATGGTTCAGCTGGACGGCGGAAGGTTTGCAACCTCCGACCTGAATGATCTGTACCGCAGGGTTATTAATAGAAATAACAGGCTGAAAAAGCTTCTTGACCTTGGCGCTCCGGATATTATTGTCCGGAACGAAAAAAGAATGCTTCAAGAAGCTGTTGACGCACTGATTGACAATGGCCGTCGCGGACGGCCTGTTACCGGACCCGGCAACAGGCCGCTAAAATCGTTAAGTGATATGCTGAAAGGTAAGCAGGGAAGATTCCGTCAGAACCTTTTAGGAAAACGTGTTGACTATTCCGGTCGTTCTGTTATCGTTGTAGGGCCGACACTGAAGCTTTCCCAGTGCGGGTTGCCGAAAGAGATGGCGATTGAGCTGTTTAAGCCTTTCGTGATGAAAAACTTAGTTAATGAGGGTTATGCTCATAATATTAAAAGCGCCAAGCGAATGGTGGAAAGGGTAAGACCGGAAGTATGGGATGTCCTGGAAAAAGTCATTGCTGAGCATCCAGTGCTCCTGAACCGTGCCCCAACGCTGCACAGACTTGGAATTCAGGCTTTTGAGCCTATCCTTGTCGAAGGTAAGGCTCTGCAGATTCACCCGCTCGTTTGTACGGCTTACAATGCTGACTTCGATGGGGACCAGATGGCGGTTCACGTGCCGCTTTCCGCTGAGGCCCAGTCTGAAGCTCGGCTGCTGATGCTGTCTGCGCACAATATCCTGAACCCGAAAGACGGACGCCCGGTAGCTTCACCAACCAAAGATATGGTTCTGGGCTGCTACTATCTGACAATGGAAAGACCTGGAGCCCTTGGGGAAGGCAAGATCTTCAAGGATCTGGATGAAGCGGTTCTGGCGTACAATTCCAAAGCTGTCCATCTTCAAGCCTTGATCAAGGTGCGCAAGGATGGAGAACTTCTGGAGACAACGACAGGAAGACTCATTTTCAATACCGTTATTCCTGAAGAAGCCGGTTATATAAACGAAATGGTCACTAAGAAGTCTTTAGATAAAATTGTTGCCAAGACTTACCGTTTTTGTGGTTACGAGAAGACAGCCTTATTGCTGGACGGAATAAAAAATCTAGGCTTTAAGTTTTCGACACGAGCCGGAGTCACGGTCGGTATTGACGATATCCAGGTTCCCGAAGTCAAGAGAACGATTCTGGCCGAGGCGGATATTGCTGTTGCCAAGACCGAACAGCAGTACCGACGAGGTCTTATTACCGATGAGGAGCGCAAGATCCTTGTTATCGAAATCTGGACTAAAGCCAATGATTCCGTAACGAAAGCTTTGATGGAATCACTGGATAAGTTTAATCCGGTTTATATGATGGCCAATTCCGGAGCGCGTGGTAATATTCAGCAGCTGCGTCAGCTGGCAGGGATGCGCGGACTGATGGCAGACCCGTCAGGCCGAACGATTGAACTGCCTATTAAAGCCAACTTCCGTGAAGGCCTGACTGTGTTGGAATACTTTATCTCTTCGCACGGTGCGCGTAAAGGTTTGGCCGACACCGCACTCAGAACTGCCGACTCCGGGTATCTGACCCGCAGACTCGTCGATGTATCCCAGGATGTCATTGTCCGGGAGGATGATTGCGGCTCCGATAAAGGCATTATGGTCGAAGACATCAAGGAAGGCAGTGAAATGATCGAAAAACTGGAAGAACGTCTGGTAGGACGCTTCCTGGTAAGAGAGATCCGTCATCCTGAAACAGGCGAACTGCTGGCTTCTCCCGATTACGAAATCAGTGAAGAACAAGCTAAAGCGATTGCTGATGTTTATGACAAAGTTGAGATAAGGTCCGTGCTGAACTGTAAGACCCGTTACGGCGTTTGCAAGAAATGCTACGGCAGAAACCTTGCCACCGGACGTCAGGTTGAAATCGGCGAAGCAGTCGGCATTATCGCTGCCCAATCTATCGGTGAACCTGGAACCCAGCTTACGATGCGTACTTTCCACACCGGTGGTGTTGCTGGAGACGACATTACTCAGGGTCTGCCGAGGGTAGAGGAACTGTTTGAAGCACGCAAGCCCAAAGGCCAGGCGATTATCTCCGAAATCAGTGGCACGATTACGATCAGAGAAGTCAAAGGCCGCAGAGAAGTGGAAGTCACGAGCGAAACCGGGGAACAAGGAATCTATACCATACCGTTTGGTTCCCGCCTCAAAGTCAAGAATGGCCAGGTCATTTCCCCTGGTGACGAATTGACCGAAGGCAGCATTAACCCTCATGATACGCTGAAGATCAAGGGAATAATCGGTGTACAGGTCTATCTGCTCGGAGAAGTGCAGCGGGTATACCGTCTGCAGGGCGTTGATATCAATGACAAGCATATCGAGGTGATGGTCCGGCAGATGCTCAGAAAAGTTAAGATAGAAGAAGCCGGAGACACCAGCCTTCTACCCGGCGGACTGATCGATATCTTCGAGTTTGAGGAGGAAAACGCGAAAGTCTTGCAGGAAGGCGGAGAACCTGCTGAATGCCGTCCGGTTCTGCTCGGAATTACCAAGGCTTCTCTCGCTACCGATTCCTTCCTCTCGGCAGCATCCTTCCAGGAGACAACCAGAGTACTCACGGAAGCTGCTATTAAAGGAAAAGTCGATCCGTTGATTGGCCTGAAAGAGAATGTCATCATCGGAAAACTAATCCCTGCCGGTACCGGGATGTCCAAATACCGCACCCTGAAGGTCACAGACAGCGGGGCCCTTCAGTCCAGGACTGAAGTGTAGTACCATGTCAACCCTAAATCTTGTATATCCTGGCGGCAGATTTCTTGTAATACTGCGTTGTCGTCAATCGGCATACGCTAGTATGCCTCAATCCTCCGTCTTGTCTTACAAAAAATCTGCTCACCATTATATTACAATTTCAGAGTTGACAAGGTACTAGCATAATTGTATTCTTGACACGAATATAGGTGACTGCTAAAATAATATAGTCTGATTTTAGGATAGGGGAGGAGAGCATTTTAAAATGCTTGATGAATCTATAAAAAAAACGCAAAGAGTTGTGGTTGGTCTTAAACAAACCAGCCGGGCGCTGGAGAAAGGTGAAGTCGGCAGTATTTATCTTGCCAAGGATGCAGATAAAAAGCTTCTTCGCCCGATCCTGGAGATGTGTGCTGTCAGACAAATTGAAATCAAGGAAGTTCCTACGATGACTGAATTGGGTAAAGCCTGTGGTATTAAAGTGGGTGCTGCAGTCGCAGCCATTCTGAATGACTAGGGTTCCTATAAACAGCTTTCTTGGTTGCCAAAAACCATCTGATTTTTGTAGAATAATTATTACAGGAAGGAGGTGCAGTTATGCCGACAATTCATCAGCTTATCCGCAAAGGGAGAGAAAAGGTTATTGCAAAATCGACCGCTCCTGCTCTGCAATGGGGACATAATTCACTGAAACGCAAGGATTTTCCTTCGGGTGGTTCTCCGCAAAAGAGAGGGGTATGTACGAGAGTGTATACCACAACACCTAAAAAACCGAATTCTGCTCTGAGAAAGGTAGCCCGTGTCCGCCTGACCAATGGCATTGAAATAACCACGTATATTCCTGGAATCGGCCATAACCTTCAGGAACACTCCGTAGTTCTGGTTCGTGGAGGCCGTGTTAAGGATCTTCCGGGCGTACGTTATCATATCGTTCGTGGGGCATTGGATACAACCGGTGTTCAAAACCGTAGTCAGGCTCGTTCCAAGTATGGGGCCAAGAGACCTAAGAAAAAATAATGTATAAGTATCGTAGCCTAAAATATGTTATATTTTGGCTGCACTCTATTTTATTGCAGTGTTTTTAGAAAGGAGGAATACAGTTGCCCAGAAAAGGTTATATTGCGAAAAGAGAGATCCTGCCGGATCCAATCTATAAGAATAAGACCGTTACAAAATTTATTAACCAGATTATGCTTGACGGCAAAAAAGGTGTTGCTGAATCGAATTGCTATAATGCCTTTCAGATTATTCAAGATAAGACCGGTAAAGATCCGATCGAAGTATTTGAGACAGCATTAAAAAATGTTATGCCTGTATTAGAAGTCAAAGCACGCAGAGTCGGTGGTGCCAACTATCAGGTGCCGATCGAAGTACGTGTGGACCGTCGTCTGACCCTAGGCCTGCGCTGGCTGGTTGAGTATGCCCGTAAAAGGGGAGAAAAAACCATGCAGGAAAAACTGGCCGGAGAGCTAATGGATGCTGCCAACAATACTGGCGGTTCTTATAAGAAAAAAGAAGATACCCATAAAATGGCCGAAGCAAACAAGGCTTTTGCCCATTATCGCTGGTAATCACAATGATTAGCTTGGGGTTACTTTAGAGTTTATTTATCTGGATAGAAAGGCTGATAATAAGTGGCAAGGCAAGTTCCCTTGGAGAAAACTCGGAATATCGGCATCATGGCGCATATTGATGCTGGAAAGACCACAACCACAGAGCGCATCTTATTTTACACTGGCCGTGTTCATAAAATCGGTGAAGTGCATGATGGTGCTGCCACGATGGATTGGATGGTTCAGGAGCAGGAGCGTGGGATTACCATTACTTCTGCAGCTACCACCTGTCAATGGAAAGGGCACAATGTTAATATCATCGACACACCCGGGCACGTTGATTTTACCGTTGAGGTCGAGCGCTCTCTGCGTGTACTGGACGGCGCTGTAGCGGTGTTCTGTTCAGTTGGCGGTGTTGAGCCTCAGTCGGAAACAGTTTGGCGCCAGGCCGACAAATACGGTGTACCTCGTATCGCTTATATAAATAAGATGGACAGAGTCGGTGCGGATTTTTTCCGTGGAGTTTCCATGATTGTTGACCGCCTGGGATCAAATCCTGTTCCTATTCAGCTTCCGATTGGAACTGAAGATAAATTTAGCGGATTTGTTGATTTGGTTACCATGAAAGCAACGGTGTACACGGATGACCTCGGGACAGCAAGTGATGTATCCGAAATCCCTGAAGACATGGTTTCACTGGCAATGGAGTACCGTGAAAAATTACTGGAAGCGGTTTCCGATGTCGATGAAGAATTGATGTTAAAGTATCTTGAGGGCGGAGATATTACTGAACAAGAAATTAAGAACGCAATTCGCATAGGTACAATTGGATTGAAATTTATCCCGGTTTTATGCGGATCATCTTTCAAGAACAAAGGGGTTCAACCTTTGCTTGACGCTGTTGTCGATTATATGCCGTCACCACTCGATGTGCCTGCTATTAAAGGTGTCGATCCGGATACCGGTGAGGAAGACGTGCGTCATTCCGATGATAACGCACCTTTTTCAGCATTGGCATTTAAAATTATGTCGGATCCTTATGTCGGAAAATTGACGTTCTTCCGCGTTTATTCCGGAACGCTCAGCGCGGGTTCTTATATCACGAACTCGACGAAGGGTAAGAAGGAAAGAATTGGCCGAATTCTGAGAATGCACGCCAATCACCGGGAGGATGTTGATGAAGTCCGCGCTGGAGATATTGCAGCAGCTGTCGGAATTAAAGATGTCAGTACCGGAGATTCCCTGTGTGATGAGAAAAATCCAATTATTCTTGAAGCGATGGTATTCCCCGAACCCGTTATCCATATCTCGATTGAGCCGAAAACGAAAGCCGACCAGGAGAGACTTGGTGGTTCGCTTGCGAAGCTCGCTGAAGAAGATCCTACTTTCAAAATGCGCACAGACGAAGAGACTGGACAGACAATTATTTCTGGTATGGGAGAACTTCATCTGGAGATTATCGTAGATAGACTGATGAGAGAATTTAAAGTCGATTGTAATGTTGGTCGTCCGCAGGTTGCCTATAAAGAAACGATCCGTAAGACTGTCAAAGCTGAAGGTAAATATGTAAGACAGTCCGGCGGACGTGGACAGTATGGACATTGCTGGGTGGAATTCCAACCTCTTGAACCTGGTTCAGGTTTTGTTTTCGAAAGCAAAATCGTTGGAGGATCTATTCCTAAAGAATACATCAATCCAATTGGAGCGGGTATTGAGGAAGCATTACAAAATGGAATTCTCGCGGGTTATCCAGTTTTGGATGTTAAGGCTACGGTAGTTGATGGCTCATACCATGATGTAGACTCTTCGGAAATGGCTTTCAAAATAGCTGGTTCTATGGCATTTAAAGCTGCGGCAATGAAGGCAGATCCGGCAATTCTTGAACCTATGATGAGAGTTGAAGTAACGGTTCCTGAAGAATATATGGGAGACGTCATTGGTGACCTTAACTCGAGAAGAGGAAGAATCGAAGGAATGGAAACCCGTTCGGGCGCCCAGATTATTCGCGGTTTCGTACCTCTCTCGGAAATGTTTGGTTATTCAACGGAACTCCGTTCCCGCACCCAAGGTAGGGGTGTATATAGCATGCAGACTGACCACTATGAGGAAGTGCCCAAGAATATTGCCGAAGGCATCATTGCCAAGAGGCAGGGGGCTTAATATAGAAATTAGCTGCAAATCATATCAATTTTAAATTTTTTTTAAGGAGTGAAACTTCAATGGGTAAACAAAAAT
Source organism: Dehalobacter sp. (assembly GCA_023667845.1). Classification (NCBI taxonomy): domain Bacteria; kingdom Bacillati; phylum Bacillota; class Clostridia; order Eubacteriales; family Desulfitobacteriaceae; genus Dehalobacter; species Dehalobacter sp. The sequence continues at coordinate 56,095 of JAMPIU010000050.1, forward strand.
TTGACCGTTCCAAACCGCACGTTAACGTAGGCACAATTGGCCACGTTGACCATGGTAAAACAACAACGACTGCTGCGATTACATTCGTTTTGTCCAAGGTCGGCGGTGCTGTAGCAACTGCATTTGATCAGATCGACAAAGCGCCTGAAGAGCGTGAACGCGGGATTACGATTTCTACCGCTCACGTTGAGTATGAAACGGCAAACCGTCACTATGCGCACGTTGACTGCCCGGGCCATGCTGACTATGTTAAAAACATGATCACCGGTGCTGCTCAGATGGACGGTGCCATCCTGGTTGTATCCGCTGCTGACGGCCCGATGCCTCAGACGCGTGAACACATCCTTCTTGCCCGTCAGGTAGGTGTGCCTTACATCGTTGTATGGCTGAACAAAGTTGACATGGTTGATGATCCTGAACTTCTCGAACTGGTTGAAATGGAAGTTCGTGAGCTGTTAAGTGAATATGAATTTCCCGGCGATGATATCCCTGTTATTCCCGGTTCCGGACTCAAAGCTCTGGAGTGCGGATGCGGACAGAGAGACTGCGAATGGTGCGGCAAAATCTGGAATCTGATGGATGCTGTTGACAGCTATATTCCTCAACCGGAACGTGCTGTAGACAAACCGTTCCTGATGCCTGTAGAAGATGTCTTCACGATCACTGGTCGTGGTACTGTTGCTACCGGCCGTGTAGAGCGTGGTGTCCTTAAAGTCGGCGATGAAATTGAAATCGTTGGTCTTTCTGAAAAACCGCGTAAGAGTGTTTGCACAGGCGTTGAAATGTTCCGTAAACTGCTCGATCAGGCTCAGGCCGGTGACAATATCGGCGCTCTGCTGCGTGGTGTTGAGCGCAAAGACATTGAGCGCGGACAGGTTCTGGCTAAACCAGGAAGTATTAAACCGCATACGAAGTTTAGCGGTGAAGTTTACATTCTGAGTAAAGAAGAAGGCGGACGTCATACGCCGTTCTTCAACAACTACCGTCCTCAATTCTACTTCAGAACAACCGACGTTACTGGTGTAATCAAACTCCCAGAAGGCACAGAAATGATTATGCCTGGTGACCGCGTATCCATCGAGTGCGAATTGATCACCCCCATTGCTATGGAAGAGGGACTCCGCTTCGCTATCCGTGAAGGCGGACGTACTGTTGGGTCCGGCGTTGTAGCCAAAGTTGTCGAATAATTAGCTGCTGATATTAAGGGAAGCTGCCAGAGATTGTCTGCACAGCTTCCCTGATGCTCTCTACGCAAAAGGTTGCTGTCTTCGGTGACTCCGCCGTAAGGCAGGGAATTTTTGCGCCAATAGTCCTGTTTAACAGGCGATATATTTAGGAGGTAAAGAAATGAACCAAAAGATTAGAATTCGGCTGAAGGCCTTTGACCACAAAACGCTTGATCAGTCGGCAGAAAGAATTGTTGATACCGCGAAAAGAACCGGTGCGAGCGTCAATGGGCCAATACCCCTTCCGACCGAAAAGAGTATTTACACTATTTTACGTTCTCCGCATGTCAACAAGGATTCCCGTGAACAGTTTGAAATGAGAACGCACAAGAGATTGATCGATATTATTGATCCTACCTCGAAAACAGTGGATGCACTGATGAGACTGGATCTGCCTTCCGGTGTAGATATCGAAATTAAATTATAATTAGAGTCTGGCGTTTTTTTAGAATATGTGGTAGAATAGATATGTTTGTGACACGAAACACCCGGAGGTGTGGAACGCCTTTGGGGTAAGTGTTGCTAAACGCATATAATATATTAATTGATTACACTCTCGTGCCCCGTTTCAGACGGTGCACTTCAAAGTGTACAGGAGGTGGCGTCGTGTCTAGAGGAATTCTGGGTAAAAAAGTGGGTATGACCCAAATTTTTGCAGAAGATGGAAAAGTGATTCCGGTGACTGTTGTTCAGGCCGGTCCTTGTTATGTCCTGCAGAAAAAAACTGAAGCTTCAGACGGTTATAATGCAATTCAGGTTGGTTTTGATGAGAAAAGAGAAAATCTTGCAACTAAACCTGAAAAAGGTCATTTCAAAAAATCCGGTGTCAAATTCATGCGCTTCATCAAGGAATTCAGAACTGCTGAGGCAGATTCCTTCGAAGTTGGTCAGGAAATCAAAGCAGATATCTTCGCAGCCGGTGACAAAGTTGATGTAGTCGGAACTTCCAAAGGTAAGGGCTTTGCTGGTATGCATAAGCGTCATGGAGCCCGCCGCGGACCCATGGGTCATGGATCAAAATATCATCATCGTACAGGTTCCATGGGCGCGAAAGGGCCGGCTCGTGTTTTCAAGGGAAGAAATTTACCTGGACGGATGGGCGGAGAAAGAGTTACGGTTCAAAACCTTGAAGTTGTAAGGGTTGATACTGATAAAAACTACATCCTTATTCGAGGATGCGTACCTGGTGCTAAAAAAAGCCTGCTGATACTGAAAGAATCGGTTAAAGCGAAATAATCCGTGAGGAAAGGAGGATAAAGCAATGCCTAAGGTACAGGTTGTAAATATGCAAGGATCTCCGGTTGGAGAAATGGAATTAAATGAAACGATATTTGGAATAGAGCCCAATACCCATGTTATGCATTCCGCTGTTGTAGCCCAGCTGGCCAACGCCAGAGTTGGCACCCATTCTACATTAGGTCGAAGTGAAGTCAGAGGCGGCGGTCGCAAGCCTTGGAAACAAAAAGGAACAGGTCGGGCCAGAGCCGGCACGATCCGTTCACCGCTCTGGAGAGGCGGCGGCATCGTATTTGGACCAAAACCAAGAGACTATAGTAAAAAGCTTCCTAAGAAAGTAAAGAGACTGGCTCTGTGCTCGGCACTTTCCAGCAAAGTGATTGACAACAGTCTGATCGTAGTTGATCAAATCAGCTTTGAGCAGCCAAAAACCAAAGAAATGGTTAAACTTCTGGAAGCTCTGAAAATTGATAAAAAAGCGCTTCTCGTTGTCGAGAACAATGACGATAATAACGTTCTGGTCTCTGCGCGCAACATTCAGGGAGTGCTTACCTCAAGAGCAGATGCCTTAAATGTTATAGATCTTTTAAAATATGATTTTGTGGTATTTACCAAGGCGGCTGTGATGAGGACTGAGGAGGTGCTGAGCAATGCGTGATGCTCGTGACGTGCTGATTCGACCGGTCATTTCTGAAAAATCGGTCGGATTGGTAGAGGAAAACAAATACTCCTTCTGGGTTAGCACTGCAGCTAATAAGATTGAAATCAAATCAGCTGTAGAGAAAATGTTCAAAGTTAAAGTTGATGACGTTCGCACCATGAAGGTTAAAGGAAAAGAAAAACGCCAGGGCCGTTATTCGGGCATGACACCTACCAGGAAGAAAGCTATCGTAACCCTGAAGGCCGGCGACAAAATTGAAGGATTTGCAGGTCTGTAGTTTTAAGGCAAAGGAGGTAGAAAAAAATGCCAATTAGATCGTACAAACCAACATCTCCGGGACGCAGACAGATGACTGTACTGAATTTCGATGAGATTACCAGGAATGAGCCTGAACGTTCCCTTATCGCCCCCCTGCGCAAGAAGGCTGGAAGGAATAATACAGGACGTTTGACAGTCCGTCACCAAGGCGGCGGTCATAAGAGACGTTATCGTCTGATAGATTTTAAAAGAATCAAAGATGGCGTTCCTGCCAAGGTTGCTAGCATTGAATATGATCCGAACCGTTCTGCTAACATCGCTCTTCTGAACTATGCTGACGGCTTTAAAAGTTACATTATTGCTCCCAATGGACTTAAGGTGGGCCAGGAAATTGTAAGCGGCGAACAGGCCGATATTAAAGTCGGCAATACGTTAAAGCTTAAGAATATTCCGGTCGGAACACTGATTCATAATATTGAGATGAAACCCGGCAAAGGCGGCCAGTTAGTCCGTTCAGCTGGTGGATCAGCTCAGTTGATGGCCAAAGAAGGCAGTTATGCAACACTCAGACTCCCGTCGGGAGAAATGAGAATGATCCACATCGAGTGCCGGGCCACGATTGGCCAGGTCGGGAACTTGGATTATGAAAACGTGACGATCGGTAAAGCCGGAAGATCCCGTTGGCTTGGGATTCGTCCGACAGTCCGTGGTTCAGTCATGAACCCATGTGATCACCCCCACGGCGGTGGTGAAGGACGTAACCCGATTGGACGTAATCCTGTCACGCCTTGGGGTAAACCCGCCCTTGGCGCCAAGACCAGGAAAAAGAAGAACCAAAGCAATAAGTTCATTGTCAAGCGTAGAGATAAGAAGTAAGCGAAAGGAGACCTCATAATGGGCAGATCTCTAAAAAAGGGACCTTATGTCAGCGCTCGTTTGTTAGAACGGGTGGAAGATATGAATAAAAACGGCGAGAAGAGAGTATTGAAGACTTGGTCCAGACGATCCACCATTTTCCCGCAGATGATTGGTCATACGATTGCCGTCCATGACGGACGCAAGCATGTACCTGTTTATATTACAGAAGATATGGTTGGGCATAAACTTGGTGAATTTGCACTGACCCGGACTTTCAAAGGACATGCCGGAAGTGAAAAATCGAGCGGCTTACGCTAGTTGAGAGGAGGTAAAGAAAAATGGAAACAAAAGCAGTTGCTAAATTTATCCGTATCTCTCCTCGCAAGGTGCGCCTGGTTGTAGATCTGATTCGCGGTAAGAAAGTTGAAGAAGCGATGGCGATCTTGAAATTTACGCCGAATATATCTGCTGAACCGGTTGGCAAGGTGCTGAAGTCAGCAGTAGCAAACGCGGAACACAACCTGGAAATGAGTCCGGATGATCTGTATGTTACCAAAGTATTCGTTGATCAAGGACCAACCTTAAAGCGTATCATGCCTCGGGCGCAAGGAAGAGCTGACAGGATCCGCAAACGGACCAGTCACATTACCGTTGTCGTCGGGGATAAGAAGGAGGAATAGGCAAAGCATGGGTCAAAAAGTTAACCCCAAAGGTCTTCGTATTGGCATTATCCGTTCGTGGGAAGGCCGTTGGTATGCTGATAAGAACTACAGGGAGCTCCTCCACGAAGACTTAAAAATCCGTAAATTTGTAACCAACAAACTCCAACAAGCCGGAGTTCCTAAAGTTGAAATAGAGCGCGCTGCAAACCGGGTCAAAGTATCTGTTCATGCCGCAAAACCCGGGATCGTAATTGGCCGCGGTGGCGCTGAAGTCGAGAACCTGCGCAAGGCATTAGAAACAATGACCGGCAAACAGGTTGCAGTTAATATTGTTGAAATTAAAAAGCCTGAACTGGATGCCAAGCTGGTGGCTGACAGTGTCGCTCAGCAACTTGAAAAACGTATTTCCTTCCGGAGAGCGATGAAACAGACCGTAGGCCGCACCATGCGTGCAGGCGCTCAAGGGATCAAGATTTCATGCAGCGGACGTCTGGGTGGAGCTGAAATTGCCCGTACAGAATGGTATAACGAGGGAAAAGTTCCTCTTCATACGCTGCGCGCAGACATTGACTACGGATTTTCCGAAGCCAATACAACGTATGGCAAAATCGGCGTAAAAGTATGGATTTACCGTGGAGAAGTTCTTCCGACTAAGAAGTCCGTTCAGGAGGAAGGAGGATTATAAAATGTTAGTACCAACCAGGGTGAAGCATCGTAAACAACATCGTCCGAGCCTTAAAGGAAAGGCTCAGAGAGGTACTAAAGTAGTTTACGGTGAATATGGACTTATGGCGCTCGAGAATGCCTGGGTTACCAACCGGCAGATTGAGGCAGCTCGTATTGCAATGACCCGTTACATTAAGCGTGGCGGTAAAGTATGGATAAATATCTTTCCTGACAGGCCGATAACTGCAAAACCGGCTGAGACCAGAATGGGTAGTGGTAAAGGTACTCCGGAATACTGGATTGCTGTTATCAAACCCAACAGAGTCATGTTTGAACTGGCCGGTGTTTCTGAGGAAGTTGCCCGTGAAGCGTTAAGGCTCGCAGCTCATAAACTTCCGATTAAATGCAAGTTTGTCCGCAAAGAGGATCAGACTGAAGAACAGGTTGGAGGTGGCGCAGATGGCGAAGAATAAGAATTTCCCTGATATGACCGATGAAGAGCTCCTGAAACAGATTGACGGGCTCAAAACGGAATTATTCAATTTGCGTTTCCAATTAGCTACCGGACAACTTGATAACCCGATGCGGATCAAAGAGGTCCGTAAAGGGATCGCGAGAGGCAAAACCATTCTCCGTGAGCGCGAGCTCAAACGTGCTTAAGGTAGGAAAGGAGGCAAAAACATTGGAAAGAACAATGCGCAAAACGCAATATGGCAAAGTTGTCAGCGATAAAATGGATAAAACGATTGTTGTTGCAATTGAAACCAGAAAAAAACATCCAATCTATCATAAAACAGTAAAGGTTACCAAAAAATATAAGGCGCATGATGAGAATAACGAGGCTAAACTAGGGGATACCGTCCTGATTATGGAGACCAGACCGTTAAGCAAAGAAAAGAACTGGAGACTGGTCAAAGTTGTTGAAAAAGCGGTTATTCTCTAAGCCAAGGAAATATCAAGCAGCTAAGAAAGGAGGTTCCGCCCAATGATTCAGGCTGAATCAACCCTTAAAGTGGGAGATAATACCGGAGCAAAAAAACTTTTATGTATCCGTGTGTTGGGTGGTTCTAAACGTCGTTACGCATCAATTGGTGATATCATCGTTGCTGCGGTTAAAGAAGCAACACCAGGCGGCGTTGTCAAAAAAGGTGATGTTGTCAAAGCTGTTGTTGTCCGTACTACCAAAGAAATTAAAAGACCAGACGGTTCATATATTCGATTCTCCGAAAATGCGGCAGTTATTATCAAAGATGACAAGAGTCCGAAAGGAACGCGTATTTTTGGACCTGTTGCCCGTGAACTCAGAGAAAAAGATTACATGAAAATCGTTTCGCTGGCACCGGAAGTACTATAGAAAAAACCGGACGGAGGTGAATAAATAATGTCCGCCGAAAGAACAAAAGTAAACGTCAGAAAAGGCGATATGGTCATGGTGATAACCGGCAAGGACGCCGGAAAAAAAGGCAAGGTTCTTGAAGTTCTAACCCAGAAGGGCAGAGTTGTGGTCGAGAAGGTCAACGTTGTAAAGAAACATCAGAAACCGACCAAAGATATGCCCCAAGGTGGAATTGTCGATAAAGAAGCTCCGATTCACAGCTCCAATGTGATGCTGTTTTGCACAGAATGTAATTCTGTCACCAGGAAGAGTGTTAAGATTACTGGAGAAGGTAAAGTAAGAGTCTGCAAGAATTGCGGACACAATTTGCCGGAAGAAAATAAGAAGTAATTCTGGAAGGGAGGTACTCTGGTGGCTCGCTTAAGAGATTATTATAAAAATGAGATAACCCCGGCTCTGCAGAAAAAATTTGATTATAAGAATATTATGCAAACACCGCGTTTGGAAAAAGTGGTTATCAATATAGGTTTGGGAGAAGCAATTCAAAATCCGAAAGCCATTGATTCCGCTGTAGATGATCTCATGACGATTACGGGTCAGAAACCGGTCGTAACACGGGCGAAGAAGTCGATCGCAGCATTTAAGCTTCGTGCAGGCATGCCGATTGGCGTGAAGGTTACTTTAAGAGGTGACCGGATGTATGAGTTTGTTGACAGGCTGCTGAACGTAGCGCTTCCTCGTGTCAGAGATTTTCAGGGAGTATCCGCCAAGGCATTTGACGGCAGAGGCAATTATACCCTCGGCATTAAAGAGCAGCTCATTTTCCCGGAAATTAACTTTGACAAAATTGATAAAATTAGAGGTATGGATATCGTCTTTGTAACAACGGCCAATACGGATGAAGAAGCAAAAGAGCTGCTTAAAGCATTCAGAATGCCGTTTAAGGACTAGATATGAAGGAGGCTTAAGATATGGCCAAGACGTCGATGATTGTTCGTCACCAACCAAAATATTCTGTACGTGTGCATAACCGCTGCAAAATATGTGGCCGCCCGCATGCTTATATGAGGAAATTTGGAATATGCAGGATATGCTTCAGAGAACTGGCTTATAAAGGCGAACTGCCTGGTGTAACGAAGGCTAGTTGGTAAGCATTATTGGAGAAAGGGGGAAATAAAAGTGTCAACAACATCAGATCCTATTGCCGATTTCCTGACACGGATCCGGAATGCCGGGATGGTTTACCACGATAAAGTAGAAATTCCTGCTTCAAGCATCAAGAAGGCTCTGGCCGAACTGCTGAAACAGGAAGGCTTTATCAAGGATTATGAATATATTGACGACAATAAACAGGGGGTCTTGAGATTATACCTCAAGTACGGCCCTAACCGGGAAAGAGTCATTACCGGTTTGAAACGTATCAGTCGTCCCGGTTTAAGAGTTTATGCAAAAAAAGACCAGATTCCTAAGGTTTTAGGAGGCTTGGGCGTTGCTGTGATATCTACCTCCAAAGGCATCATGCCTGACAGACAAGCACGCAGTGAAGGTTTGGGTGGAGAAGTTATCTGCTATATTTGGTAAAGGATGGAGGTGTAGAATATGTCTCGAATTGGTAGAAAAGCAATCACCATTCCAGGCGGGGTGGAAGTTAAACAAGAAGGTCAGGTCGTTACCGTTAAAGGCCCCAAAGGAACGCTTACCAGAGAATTCCGGCCTGAAATCGGTATTCAAGTAGAAGAAAAAACAATCAGCGTTACCCGTCCCAACGACGAACCTTTCTACCGTTCGCTTCACGGACTGACCCGCACCCTTCTTGCCAATATGGTGGAAGGTGTATCGAACGGGTTTAGCAAGAATTTGGACCTTGTCGGAGTAGGCTATCGTGCTGCTCTTTCAGGTAAAAAACTTGTGCTTACTGTCGGCAAATCTCATCCGGTTGAAATGGAACCCTATGAAGGGATTGAAATCGAAGTTCCTGCACCGAACAAGGTGATCATTAAAGGAATCGATAAGGAACAAGTCGGTAATTTTGCTGCAGATGTTCGTAAGCAACGTGAACCGGAACCGTATAAAGGTAAAGGGATTAAATACGAAAAAGAAGTCATCCGCCGCAAGGAAGGTAAAACCGGCGGTAAGAAATAAGGTAAGGGCAAAATCTCTTGCCGCGTAGAAAGGATGAAAAAGCTTGATTAAAAAGAGTGACCGCAGACAAATTTTAAAACATAAGCATAAAAGTGTCCGCAAAAGAATCCAGGGCACAGCCGAAAGACCGCGTATGGCAGTATTTAGAAGCTTAAATCATATTTATGCCCAGGTTATCAACGATGACCTTGGAATCACCCTGGCTGCAGCTTCTTCTCTCGATGCTGAGTTTAAAGCAGCAGAGCTGTCCGGAGGAAACGTTGAGGGAGCTAAAAAAGTTGGTGAACTCATTGCAAAAGAAGCGCTGGATAAAGGAATCACCAAAGTGGTCTATGACCGCGGCGGCAGCCTATATCACGGTAGAGTTGCAGCTCTGGCCGAAGCCGCTAGAGAAACAGGACTTGACTTCTAATCTTTAGAAAAGGAGGGAAAATCATTGTCAAATATCGATCCTAGTAAACTGGAGCTCACCGAGAAAATTGTACACATTGCCCGTGTTGCTAAAGTTGTCAAAGGCGGAAGACGTTTCAGCTTCAGTGCTCTGGTTGTCGTCGGCGACGGCAATGGTATTGTCGGCGCAGGACTCGGAAAAGCAACCGAAGTTCCGGAGGCTATTCGTAAAGGCGTAGAAGATGCTAAAAAGAATCTGATTGCTGTACCTTTAAAAGGAACATCGATCCCGCATCCGATTCTCGGCCAATTTGGTGCCGGCGAGGTTCTGCTGAAACCCGCTGCCAAAGGTACCGGAGTTATTGCCGGTGGTCCGGTGCGTGCTGTACTCGAAGTAGCAGGGGTTAAAGATATACTCACAAAATCACTGGGATCTTCCAATGCTCATAACGTTGTCAATGCAACGATGGCCGGCCTCAAGGCGCTGAAGCGCGACGTCGACGTTGCCAAAGCCCGCGGTAAGGCAGTGGAAGAAATACTCTAAAATAATGTATCGCAGCACCAAGTAAGGAGGTGTCCATATTGAAACTCCATGAACTCAAACCTGCAGAAGGTTCGACCAAATCACGCAAACGTGTTGGAAGAGGCAACGGCTCGGGACTTGGAAATACAGCCGGCCGTGGTAACAAGGGTCAGAAAGCCCGTTCCGGCGGTGGTGTCCGTCCCGGATTCGAAGGTGGCCAAATGCCCATTACCCGCAGACTTCCGAAACGCGGTTTTACAAATAATTTTAGAAAAGAATATGAGGTCATCAATGTATCCGATCTTGAAGAAAGATTTGAAAATGGTGAAGAAGTTACCATTGAAGCTTTATTTGAGACTGGACTCATCAATAAAGTCAAGGATGGTGTCAAAGTACTCGGAGACGGGGAATTGACCAAATCATTAACCGTAAAAGTTCATAAGGTAAGCAAAACAGCAGCAGAGAAGATTACTGCTGCCGGTGGAAAAGTAGAGGTGGAATAAATTGATACTTGAAACCCTGAAGGATGCCTGGAAAGTTCCGAGCATTAGAAAGAAAATAGGGTTCACCTTGCTTATGCTTCTGATCTTTAGGATTGGGTCTCACATCCCGATTCCGTTTATGGATCGTGAAGTGCTTCAAAACATGATGGGCAGTGGAGGATTGTTTGATTTCTTCAACACATTCTCTGGTGGCTCCCTGAAACGCTTCTCTGTATTTTCATTAAGTATCATGCCCTATATCACTGCCTCCATCATTATTCAGCTCTTAACGGTCGTCATTCCTTATCTGGAAAGACTATCAAAAGAGGGCGATCAGGGCAGAAAAAAGATTGTTCAGTATACCCGCTATGGTACTGTTGTACTTGGCTTCATCAACGGTTTTGGACTGACCATCGGCTTAAGAGGTGCGCTTACGATTCCTCAAGAGTCGCTTAGGATTCTAATTTACATTATGATTGCAATCGTACTGACCGCAGGTACAGCTTTTCTGATGTGGCTGGGCGAACAGATCACCGAAAAAGGCATTGGCAATGGCATCTCACTCATTATCTTTGCCGGTATTGTTGCTGGGATTCCAGATGCAATCAAGTACTTGGTTGGGCTGCTGCAGGTTGGCGAAATCGGTTGGATATCAATCGTAGGCTTAGTGGTTATTGCAGCGCTGATTATTGCCGCTGTTGTATTTATCCAGGAGGGCCAAAGAAGAATTCCGGTTCAATATGCCAAAAGAGTCGTCGGCCGCAAGCAATACGGTGGACAGAGCTCTCATATTCCGTTAAAAGTTAATCAGGCGGGCGTTATTCCGATTATTTTCGGTATTTCCTTAATGGCCTTTCCGGCAACCATTGCGACCTGGCTCCCACAGGACTCAGCCTTCGCTCTTTTTGCCCAGAAATGGCTGCAAATGAATGGCTCAGCCTATTCAATACCGTACTTGATCATGTATGCATTGCTCATTATTTTCTTTACCTATTTCTATACAGGAATTACCTTTAATCCTGTAGATGTCGCGGATAATCTTAAAAAGTACGGCGGTTTTATTCCTGGAATTCGTCCGGGTCGTCCGACTTCAGATTATTTGTTTAAAATCCTGAGCAGAGTGACTTTGGCAGGTGGGATATTCCTGGCACTGATTGCTGTTCTCCCCAGTCTGATCATGGGATTCACCGGAATAGATAACATCTATTTAGGTGGAACATCCCTGCTGATTGTGGTCAGCGTTGCTCTTGATACGATGAAACAGATGGAGAATCAGCTGATGCAGCGTCACTATCAAGGATTTTTAAAGTAGGAGGCGATCGAGATGAGAATGATACTCATGGGTCCTCCTGGAGCAGGAAAAGGAACACAAGCCGATTTGCTCATTGAGCATTATCATATACCCCACATTTCAACTGGGGACATGTTCAGAGCCGCAATCAAGGAACAGACTGCCCTGGGAATGAAGGCCAAAGAATACATGGATGCCGGTGGCCTTGTCCCGGATGAAGTAACGATTGGGATTGTAGCCGACAGATTGGCTCAGGCTGATTGTCAAAATGGTTTCCTTCTGGACGGGTTTCCCCGTACGGCTGCCCAGGCGGATGCATTGGCGAAAATCTTAAGCGACATGAAAATTGCTCTGGACGGAGTTATCAACATTGAACTGGGCGAAGCAGATCTCTTGGAACGGCTCACCGGAAGAAGGGTCTGCAAACAGTGCGGTGCAACCTTCCATACTGTCTTCAACGCTCCTAAACAACAGGACGTTTGTGACAAGTGCGGTGGTGCACTCTACCAGAGAAGCGATGACACACTTGAAACAGCACAAAATCGGCTGAAGGTATATAATACACAGACTGAACCCCTGATTGCATATTATAACAACCAAGGCTTGCTCAAGAGAATTCAAGGGGATAAAGAAATTAAGCAGGTTTTCAGCGATGTTCTCAGCGTGTTGGAGTAAGAAGCCATGATTGAACTGAAGAGTAAGGAACAGCTTGGCCGCATGCGGAAAGCTGGCCGGATCGTGGCAGAAACTCTGGAACTGATGCGGAAAATGGTTGCCCCGGGAGTAACTACGGAACAACTAGACAGAGCAGCGGAAGATTACATTGGCAAATGCAATGCGATTCCTGCCTTCAAAGGGTATAACGGCTTCCCCGCAACACTATGTACTTCGATTAATGAAGAAGTGGTGCATGGGATACCGGGTTTAAGGGCCCTGAAAAGTGGAGATATTATCAGTATTGATTGCGGGGCAATCATTGACGGATACGTCGGTGATTCTGCGATCACACTGCCGGTAGGAGAAATCAGCAGGGAACTTCAAAATCTGCTGGCAGTGACTGAAGAATCTCTCCGGTGTGGAATTGCCCAGGCGCTGAAAGGTAACCGGCTGTTTGATATATCCTACGCTATTCAGACGTATGTAGAAGAGAATACAATGTCGGTCGTTCGGGACTATGTAGGTCACGGAATCGGCAGAAAAATGCATGAAGAACCTCAAGTACCCAATTTTGGCAAACCCGGCAGGGGGCCGAGACTCGAGGTAGGAATGGTCCTGGCGATAGAACCAATGGTCAACTTAGGAGGCTATCAGGTTGAGACTCTTGAGAACCAGTGGACTGTAGTAACGAAAGATCGCCGAGCATCGGCGCATTTTGAACACACAGTGGCCATCACTGAAAATGGCCCGGAAATACTAACTCGAATTGAAGGCTGAAGACCGGTAAATAAATGTCAAAGGAGGGATAGGCGCAAATGTCAAAAGAAGATGTGATTGAGGTCGAAGGCAAAGTACTGGAACCATTGCCGAACGCAATGTTTACGGTAGAATTAAACAATGGTCATAAGGTACTGGCGCATGTCTCCGGCAAGATTCGGATGCATTTTATCAGAATTTTGCCTGGAGATCGGGTCACGGTGGAGCTTTCTCCCTATGACTTGACCAGAGGAAGAATTGTATACAGATTTAAGTAAGGACAAGGGAGGAATCACAGGTGAAAGTAAGACCTTCTGTGAAACCGATTTGTGAAAAGTGTAAAATTATTAGACGGCACGGAAAAGTAATGGTTATTTGCGAAAATCCGAAACATAAGCAACGCCAGGGCTAGATCGAGGATGAAGTTCGAGGTTCGAAGATCGATGATTAAGCATCAAAGATCTAGCAGACAATACCGGACAACGAACTTAGAACATCGATTAGCAATATGTGCGGGTTGTCGCCTTTGGACCGATTAACACTAACAAAGTCGGACGCTAAATATGAAAATCAAGTAACTGGAACTAATTATCGAACATGGGGGTGTGAAATTTAGATGGCACGTATCGCAGGGGTGGATATACCTCGGGACAAACGTGTTGAGGTTGCACTTACCTACATCTATGGTATCGGCAATTCTCAATCCAAAAAAATCCTGACAAAAACACAGATTAACCCTGACACCAGGGTCAAAGATCTTACAGACGACGAAGTCGCCAAGATCAGGGAAACCATTGATAAAGAATACAAGGTCGAAGGCGATCTGCGTCGGGAAGTGTCCCTTAACATTAAAAGACTGATGGAAATCGGCAGTTATCGTGGCCTTCGCCATCGTCGTGGACTACCTGTGCGCGGACAGCGGACCAAAACCAATGCCCGTACACGCAAAGGTCCCGCAAGAGCAATTGGCGGAAAGAAGAAAAAGTAAAGGGGGGCATTGAAGCATGGCTCGTAAAGTTGTTCGTACCAGAAAAAGAGAACGTAAAAATGTTGAAAGCGGCATAGCACATATTAAGTCGACTTTTAATAATACGATTGTCACCATTACAGACACGACCGGAAACGCACTTTCCTGGTCCAGTTCCGGTTCTTTGGGTTTCAAAGGATCACGTAAAAGCACACCTTTTGCTGCGCAGATGGCTGCAGAGACAGCTGCCAAAGCAGCAATGGAGCATGGGCTCAAAATTGTTGAATGTTTTGTCAAAGGTCCAGGATCAGGCCGTGAAGCCGCAATCAGAGCATTGCAGGCGGCAGGTCTGGAAGTGAACCTTATTCGGGACGTAACTCCGGTACCGCATAACGGATGTCGGCCGCCCAAACGCAGAAGAGTATAGGGGGTGTAAAACATGGCTAAATATACAGAATCAGTATGTCGTCTGTGCCGGCGTGAGGGTCAGAAGTTATTCCTGAAAGGGGATCGCTGCTATACCAATAAATGTGCTGTGGACCGTCGGGCGTATGCTCCGGGCATGCACGGACAGGCTAGAGGCAAAAAACCGACTGAGTACGGCATTCAGCTCAGAGAAAAGCAGAAAGTTCGGAGGATCTACGGCGTTCTTGAGAAACAGTTCCGTGGATATTTCGACAAAGCTGCCCGTCAAAAAGGTATGACCGGGGAAAATCTTCTCCGTTTATTGGAACGCCGTTTGGATAATGTTGTTTTCAGACTTGGCTTTGCTTCATCCAGACCCGAAGCACGTCAGCTTGTGACACATGGTCATATCACAATCAATGGCAAACGCGTCGATATTGCATCTTATCTCGTCAGCACTGGCGAGGCAATTTCGATTAAAGAAAGCAGCAGAGACAACAATAGAATCAAGGAAATGGCCGAATCCTTAAAGGATCGTGCTGTTCCTGCATGGTTAAGCCTGGATATCAACAGCATCACAGGGACTGTCATCAACATGCCAACCCGTGAAGATATTCAGATTCCGATTGAAGAACATCTTATCGTAGAGAAATATTCTCGTTAAACTTTTCCGGGAAAGAAGGGGTGCATTCCGATGCTTGAAATCGAAAAGCCCAATATTGAATGTGTTGAGAGATCTGAAGATAATACCTATGCCAAATTCATTATTGAACCCTTAGAGAGAGGCTATGGCATTACCTTGGGGAATTCCCTGCGTCGTATCCTGCTTTCTTCTCTACCCGGGTCCGCGGTTACTTCAGTAAAAATAGAAGGCGTACTACACGAATTCTCAACCATTCCAGGAGTCTTGGAAGACGTAACTGAGATCATTCTCAATATTAAATCCCTCGCTCTCAAAGGCCATACGGATGAACCGCGCGTTCTGCGTTTGGAATGTGAAGGGGAACGGGTTGTTACCGCAAGAGACATTATCACCGGTCCCGATATTGAGATTCTCAATCCAGATTTGAAGATCGCCACGTTGGATAAAGACGGACGCCTCTTCATGGAAATGAACGTCGAACGTTCCCGCGGCTATGTCTCAGCTGAGAAGAATAAAAAAGCAGATCAGGTAATCGGCGTTATTCCTGTCGATTCCATCTTTACCCCAATTTATAAAGTCAACTATGCTGTAGAAGATACCCGGGTCGGTATGATGACTGACTTTGACAAGCTTACCCTGGAAGTATGGTCTAACGGCAGTATTACCCCGAAAGAGGCAACGAGTCTCGCAGCCAAGATTTTGAGCGAACATTTGAGGCTCTTTATCGGACTGAACGATAATCTGGGTAATGTTGAAATCATGGTGGAAAAAGAAGAAGAGGCCAAAGATAAGATTCTGGAAATGACCATTGAAGAACTGGATCTTTCCGTAAGATCTTATAATTGCCTGAAACGCGCCGGCATAAACAGCGTTGAAGAACTGACACAAAGAACTGAAGAAGATATGATCAAAGTACGCAATCTTGGGCGCAAATCTCTGGAAGAAGTCGAACACAAGCTCAGAGAACTTGGGCTGGGATTCCGTACTCCGGAAGATTAAACCTAAAGGGGGGATCACAGTTGGCATACCGTAAGCTTGGAGTTAACATGAGCCGCAGAAGGGCTATGTTAAGAAATATTGTAACTTCCTTGCTGAAGCATGGAAAGATTGAGACAACAGAAGCAAGAGCAAAAGAACTGAATTCCCTGGCAGAGAAAATGATTACCCTGGGCAAAAGGGGTGACCTGGCTGCCAGACGTCAGGCGATGGAATTTTTGCTGGATGAGACGGTAGTAAAAGAGCTTTTTGATACAATAGCTCCGAAATATGCCGATAGGCAGGGTGGCTACACCAGAATCATGAAAAACGGCTATCGTCGTGGAGATGCTGCCGAAATGGTTTTAGTTGAGCTTGTGGACTAAGATGAAGGCCTAATTTTGAAGTTCGAAGTTCGAGGTTCGGTGTTCGATCGCAGATAACGGAAGCCGGATACCAGGAATTGATTGATACCGGGTAACGAAACCAAATAAGCGTATCGATAACCATTAATCACACACATGAATCGTACCTCTGAACATTGACACATGTTCAGCTTCGAACTTCCTGTTGGCTCTTTTGAAAACAAGCATACCGTCCAGTTCAATATTATAAGATTGCTGGAGAAAAAAATGCGCAACATCCTTCTGCGATTAGCCTATGATGGTACAAACTACCACGGATTCCAGCGCCAGCCAGAGGAACATGGACAAACTATCCAGGGAGAACTGGAAAAGGTCTGGAAGAAGCTTTTTGCCGAAGAAATAAAAATCACAACAGCGGGCAGGACGGATACTGGTGTACACGCTGCCGGCCAAGTGATTAATTTCTGCTCAGAAGCGCGTATTCCGCAGGAGAAGATTCCTAAGGCCATGAATAGTATTCTGCCGTATGATATCAGAATACGCGAGGCCAGGGATATGCCTGAAGATTTTAGTGCCAGGAAAAGCGCCAAGTGGAAGAGATACGATTATAGAATCGATAACGGACGAATTCCTGACGTATTCAGAAGACTGTATTCTCTCCATGAGCCGTTGCAGCTGAATGTCAGCGCCATGCAAATGGCTGCTTCCCAGCTTGAAGGGAAACATGACTTCAGTGCATTTGCCGCTGCCGGGTCTTCGGCTAAAAGTTTTGTCCGGACACTGTACCGCTGTAAAGTATGTTGGCTGGATGAACAAATCGCTGTTACCTGTATTGGTGACGGGTTTCTATATAACATGGTAAGAATTATTGCCGGTACCTTGATGGATGCGGGTAAAGGCCGAACACAGCCGGAAGAAATCCCTGAAGTACTAGCGTCCAGGGATCGAACCAAAGCAGGTGAAACTGCTCCGGCCAGAGGACTCACCTTGACCTATGTCAATTATGACGCATCCAGTCCCGGTGAAATCTTTCCGGAACTTTAAGAAATAGGAAACCATAGGTTGACGAAAGACGTTATTTTAGTTAAAATTTTTAAGTAGTCTTTTACCGAAACGTGAATGAGCCCGTCACGTCCGGTGATGATATAACGAACTCAAAAATCGTACATGAAAACATGATGGACGCGATTAAAAATGGAGGGAACCAACATGACCACCACGCAATTTGCGAAAGCCCATGAGGTGGACCGTAAATGGTTAGTCATTGACGCAGCCGGTGTTTCTTTGGGAAGAGTGGCAGCTGAAGCCGCCCGCTTGCTCAGAGGAAAACATAAGCCGATATTTACCCCGAACGTTGACACAGGTGATTTTGTCATTATCGTCAATGCAGATAAAACGTTGATTACCGGCAATAAACTGGATAAGAAAATGTATCGCTGGCATACCGGTTATCCAGGCGGACTGAAAGAAATGACCTACCGAGTGCTGATGAGCAAAGCCCCCGAAAAAGCTATGGAACATGCTGTAAAAGGAATGCTTCCTCACAACAAACTTGGTGCACAGATGTATAAGAAACTTAAAGTATACTCGGGACCGGAACATCCGCATCAGGCCCAAAAAGCAGAAGTATGGAATATGAAATAGTTGGAAGGAGGTAAAAGCATGTCAGCACAGCTTCAGTATCAAGGTACAGGCAGAAGGAAAAATGCAGTTGCCCGGGTCAGACTTCTGGCCGGTAACGGAAAATATACGATTAACGACAGAGACCTAAGTGAATACTTCGGCAAGAAAACTTTAGAGATGATTGTTCAGCAGCCCTTAGAAGTTACTGAAACTTTAGGGAAATACGATTTAATTGCCAGAGTTCACGGCGGCGGTACAACCGGCCAGGCCGGTGCCCTTAGAATGGGTATTGCCAGAGCTTTGCTTAAAGCAGATGAAAGTCTTCGTCCGGCTTTAAAACGCGCAGGTTTTCTTACCCGTGACCCGCGTATGAAAGAGCGTCGCAAATACGGACTCAAAAAAGCCCGCAAAGCGCCTCAATTCTCGAAACGTTAATATCAGACAAACAACAAATCCCTCAACTAAAGGTTGGGGGATTTTTTATAGGCATTATATTTGGAAATTAATCTGCAACGCGGTAGATACTCTTTTATTATTTGGTTATCGTTTGGTTATTGTTGTCTGGTTGAAGGAATAAAATTTATTCAATAAAAATTCTGTTAATAAACCATTGAAAACAGTATGACCAAGTAAGGCAACCCAAGGCGAAAACACTTCTAGGTTTTACAGGTGGCATAATTGCCAAAAATCACTGAACATGCTGACAGGCAAATCTTATCCAATCAAAGGTCACTGAAATCATTCCCTTCTGAATAATTCACTACCCTTCACCATAGATATAGGTGAGAGGGGGAAGACCATGACTAAACAACCAAATTATTCATGGATCAGCGGACTGAAGCGCAGACAGAGAATGCTAAGACTAAAGATCATACTGGCATCAAGCATTCTCGTTCTTCTGGCCGTAACCGGAATTTTTCTCAGCCAGAAAACAGTAGCGCATGCCGCCAAGGATGTTCCCGGATGGAGCTGGATACTCGGCGGGGTAACCATTTCGATCGATGCCGGTCATGGCGGGGTTGATCCTGGGGCTGTTGGCGTCAATAAAACCCTGGAGAAGGATGTGAACCTGCAGGTTTCTAAAAGGCTGCAGGTACTGTTCACCCAGGCCGGAAGCAAAGTTGTGATGCTAAGGGAGCAGGACCGGGATTTTGGGACTTCTTTAAGCTTGCTTCAACGCAAAAGAGAGGACTTGGCCTACCGGATTCAAACCGCTATGGAATCCCAGGCTAAAATATATCTGAGTATTCATGCCAATAGTTTTTCCGATCAAAGACAACATGGCCCGCAAGTGTTTTACCATCCGGAATCCGAGGGAGGAAAACTGCTGGCTGAAAGTATACAGCAAAGTTTGAATAAAGTCGGAACAAAAAAACGGGAAGCAAAAGCGAACCAAAGCTATTTTATCCTCAAGAATACGGATATGGTGGCCGTGACGATTGAAGTCGGTTTTCTGTCCAATCCGGAAGAAGAAAAGAAATTAAACGAAAGTGCTTATCAGCAGCAGCTGGCCATGGCTATTTTCGAAGGAGTGGGCAATTATCTGGCCAAGGAACAGCCGGTGGCGGCAGCCGATTAATCCTGAAATCATCATCTTAACAATAAATAAAGGAAGATACGTAATTAATCCCGAATATATCAGATAATCACTTTGGAAGCTGCAACGCACCTGACCTTTCAAGTCTCGTGCTTAACGCCATTTCAAATCTATTTCAAAGAGTAAAAAATTGAAAGAAGAATTGTCTATTTTGCCCGGAAGCATTGTTTATAAATTGTTTAGATTCTGTTTACGGATATTCAAGATATTGGGAGTAAAATAAGATCAGGAAGCTTTCCAATATTTGAAAAGGAGTAAGTGAAGATGAGAATATCTAAAAAAGCGGTGCTGCCGGTAGTCTTTACCGTCGGGATTCTGTTGTTTGCGACGACTGCACTGGCGGACATTGTCAGCAAAAGCGGCTATGATACGCTTAAGGACGGCTTGAAGCAAAGCGCAGCGAGCTGTTCAGAGAAATTTAACAACTTTACCCTGGATTATTCATTTGCCATAAAGTATAACGGTGAAATCATCAGTTCCCAGAGC
The DNA here is from genome assembly GCA_023667845.1 of Dehalobacter sp. NCBI lineage: Bacteria > Bacillati > Bacillota > Clostridia > Eubacteriales > Desulfitobacteriaceae > Dehalobacter > Dehalobacter sp. The sequence goes on from JAMPIU010000050.1 coordinate 76,300, forward strand.
GATGTCAAAAAATTTGACCGGCTGAATGGGGCGACCGAGGACAGCTCCCGCAGTCTGAGTCAGGACGGAAAGGTTTCCGATTCTTATTATTATACGGATAAGAACACCTGGATCAATGGTACGGATATCGGCACCGGCAATGAAGCCTATTACTATACCGAATATACCCAAGAGCGCGAAACGGATGTATTTGACAATCCTTTTAAACAGGATGAAGCGGAAGATGTTGAGAAGATTGTGGATGCGGTTGTCGGCAGTTTGAAGGACCATGTGGTCGTTCAGGAGAATGCCGATGGCAGCAAAGCGCTTTCTGGTTCCCTGTCTGAAGTACAGATTCCGGCTTTGGTCAACGCGGTGGCCTCCCTTCAGGTCAAACAGGCTCTTTCGGGACAAAACAGCTATAGTGCCAGAATCCCTGTACTAACGCAGGATATCTATGTGAAACAAATTGAAGGGTCGGCCACAGTTAATTCCGACGGTCTCTTGGATTATATTCTGGCAACAGTGATATTATCCGGAAAGGACGCACAGGAGCAGGTCCATGAAATTACGATGGAAACGCTTGTTAAATTAACGGATATCAATGAAACAATTGTTCAGAAGCCGGACCTTAGCGGCAAAAAAGTTCAGAGAACAACAGAAAGAACCAGCGCCGGACCTCAGATCTCCAATCCTGAAAAGTTTATCGGGACATTTAAAAACGATATTATCATTGAGCAAGACGGTAAATTTGTCAAGATTGGCGAACGCATTCTGAAAATTGCCCATGTTGAGAGCGCAAATATTGCCGGAGAATATTCCGAGAAATACAGAGAAGGCTTTGAGACGTATGCTCAGAATGCTCTGACCTTTACGTTTGACGCCACAACTTCCAATCAGACAAAATCGGATGCCATGTTTGAATTCAGAGATAATGACGGATCGAACCGGTCCGGAAGCATCTATCTGGATGAAGTAAATGCCAAGGTGTATTTCAACTTGAACATATCCAGCGGGTCTTACGATTCCGTCTTCTCGCCTGTTCTGGAATGAACAGATGCAATGTTAGATGATAGATAAGGAATAACAAGTAACAAAACGAATAACAAATAGCAATAACTTTAAATTGGAGCTGCCGGGGAATCCCGGCAGGCTCCTTGCAGTGCACAATGGGGGCAATTATATGGAAAAAGTGATTGAAATATGCAGCCTGACCAAACTGTATAAAAACGGCCGGGGCATTGACGATATCAATCTGGAAATTGATCAGGGGGATATTTTTGGTTTTCTTGGGCCAAACGGTGCAGGAAAAACAACGGCAATGAAGATCATGACCGGATTGATCCGGCCGGACCGCGGTGACGTCAGGATTTTCGGGCATAGTATTACCGAATCATATGAGAAGGCCATGGCGGAAGTTGGCTGTATTATTGAAATTGCTGACTCTTATCCGTTCTTGACCGCTTATGAAAACTTAAGGCAGCGTGCCCGGTGTTACCCGGGAGTCGATGACCACAGAATTGATGAGGTTCTGGAGCTTACCGGTATGATCAAATACAAACAGGAAAAACCCAGGAAGTTCTCCCTAGGCATGAAGCAACGCTTGGGTTTAGCTGCGGCTATTCTGGCCAGGCCCAAAGTTTTGATCCTGGATGAGCCATTGAACGGACTCGATGTCGAGGGGATGATTGATGTCCGTAATCTCATTAAGCAGATGGCTGAACAGGAAGGAACCACCTTTTTTATTTCAAGCCATCTGATCCATGATGTTGAACTTACCTGCAGCAGAATCGGGGTCATCGTCAACGGAAAGATGCTCAATGTGGACAGCACGGAAAAGATTCTGCAAAATTACGCCACGTTGGAGAATTACTTTGTCAGTGAGGTGGAACGCAATGGCCGCGTATAAAGCTGCTTTGATCAATGAAATTGAAAAGCTGTACAAAAAGAAAAAAGCCCTGGTTGCGCTGATTATCTCACTGGTTGTGATTGTACTGGGGCAGCTGGCCGTCGTTGGTGTCAGAACCGGCTTTGGTGTAAGAGGCACCGGCAGCGTGGAATTTCCCGTACTGGTTTTGTCGGTCGTCGTCAATACGATTCTGCCGCTGTTTACAGCGCTCGTTGCCATTGACTGTTTTTCCGGGGAGTTCTCCCATAACCTGATGCGCGTCACGCTGACCAGGCCGGTCAGCAGGCTGAAAATCTATACGGCCAAAGTCACGGCCATTGCGGTCTTTATTCTGGCCAACCTGCTGATCTTAATGGTCTTTTCCATGCTGGCCGGTTTTCTGTTTAATGCCAATTCCGCTACGCTTACCGCTGTAGCGAGAACCGTGCTCGTTTATGTGATCAGCTTGTTTCCGCTGTTTACATTGGCCCTAGGGATTGTGTTTTTGGCCAATATTCTAAAGAGCGGCACGTCGGTATTTTTTGTTGCAATTATTGTTTTTCTGGCCATCAAGGCTTTTGGTATTTTCTTTTCCGAGTACTCAAGCCTGTTGGTTACCACACAGCTCGACTGGTACAATTTGTGGCTGGCCAATTCTTTGCCGCTGGCGAAGATTGGCCGGGAGTTTTGTCTGATGCTTGGCTACGCACTGATGTTTTTTGCAGCGGGGTTTTATTTGTTTGATAAAAAAGAGTTCTAGATTTCAGAATTTGCTTAAAAATGATGCTAAATGACTGAATAAGAGGACCGGCAATGAATCTTAAGAAGCGTTTAATTGCAGCAAATGCAGCTACCGTGGCGATTCCGGTGCTGATTACAGCACTGGTCGCCATGGCTTATCTGTTTATATACAGCAAACTATATGGCAATATATATTCCTGGGAAAGCTACCAGCGGGCCTCTCAGATTGAAGCAGTACTGATGGATACAGAAAGACTGATCCAGCAGGAGAGTCCCGACGCGATTGCCGATGAAAAGTTCCAGCGGCTGTTGCGCCAGAAAATAGCCGAAATCGGAGGCGAACTGATCATCCTGAAGGATGATAGCATGATCTATACCTCGCTGGATGCACCGGGAATTGGCAAAATTGAGCTGGCTAAGGCCTTGGAAGCAGGACAAAACAAGCCTGGCAAGGAAAGCATTGTGATCAGTGGTCAGTCCTTTACGGTTCAGATTATTGGGCAGGATCCTGCAGATACTGCTGGGGGAACCGTGCTGCTGCTCGTTCCGCCGGATCAGGCAGCTAACGGCCTGATTCAGTTCCTCATTGTGATCGGCCTGACGTTCCTTTGCTCTTTCATTGTTACGAACATCCTGATCTCCTATCAGTTTTCGCGGGCGGTTTTGCAGCCACTGAATCATCTACAACATGCTGCAGATGAGATCCGGACCGGCAACCTGGACTGCCAGATTGCCGAAGAAGGTGACCGGGAGATTGAAGCATTGTGCCGGGACCTTGAGCTTATGCGCCTTAAGCTCAAGGAATCGATCCATACCCAGCTGAAATACGAAGACAACAGAAAAATGCTGATATCCAGCATATCCCATGATCTAAAGACTCCCGTTACTTCGATTAAGGGTTATGTTGAAGGCATTTTGGATGGCGTCGCAAATACCCCGGAAAAAACGGAGAAATATTTGAAAACCATCTATGTAAAGGCTGAGCAGGTTGATAAGATGATTGATGATTTGCTGCTCTACGCCAAACTTGATCTAAACCAGATTCCGTTTAATTTTGAAAGGACCGATGTTCAGGAATTCATTAAAAGCTGCTTGCTGGAAAGTGAACCTGAACTCGGAAACAATAGAATTCACACGGAAATGTTCAGTGATCTGACCCAAAAGCGCTGCGTTTTTCTTGATCGGGAACGAATGAAAAGAATTATTATGAATATTCTGGACAACTCTCGTAAGTATATGGACAAAGATGAGGCGGTAATAAGGGTTCTGCTCAGGGAGACTCCTTCCAGTATTATTATGGAGTTTCAGGACAATGGGTGTGGAGTCAGTGAAAAGGATCTGCCGTATATTTTTGACCGGTTTTATCGTTCCGATCAGGCCAGAACAGGGATTGAGGGAAGCGGCCTCGGACTTGCGATTGCCAAACAGGTCGTCGAGGGGCATCAGGGGATTATCTGGGCAATGTCCCACGGCAAGGAAGGAATGAGTATTCTGATTTCACTGGCCTATCTTAAAGACGAGTACCATGTCAACTCTAAGTCTACATGAAGAAAACCATCCAAAACGAGGACTGTTATGAAAAAAATTCTGATTATTGAAGATGATCTGAATATTGCGGAACTGCAACAAGATTACCTGGAAGTGGAAGGTTTTGCAGCCGACATTTGTACGGATGGTTCTGCCGGTCTGAAGCAGTTCCAGGAAAACGGCTATGATCTTCTAATCCTTGATATCATGCTTCCGGGTCTGGATGGTCTGGAGATTCTGCGCAGTCTAAGAGATGAAAAAGAGGTCCCTGTGATTCTGGTATCTGCTAAAAAAGAGGAAATCGACAAAATCAAAGGCTTTAATCTCGGAGCGGATGATTATATCACGAAACCCTTCAGCCCCGGTGAACTTATCGCCAGGGTCAAAGCGCATCTGCAGAATTATGAAAAACTGAAGAAGAAATTCAGCGAAAAGCAGATAAGCAACAACGCTGTTGTGATCCGTGGACTCAGGATCGAGAAAGAAGCCCGCAGGGTCTATATCCATAACCGGGAAGCCAATCTCGCCCAGAAAGAATTTGAGCTGCTTTTATATCTGGCCAAGCATCCCAACCGGGTATTCGGCAGAGACGAATTATTCGAAAAGGTCTGGGGACTTGAGGCGCTCGGTGATTCCGCTACGGTCACGGTTCATATCGCCCGGCTGCGTGATAAAATTGAAAGCGACCCTTCCAACCCGCAATATATCGAAACGGTCTGGGGAGCGGGCTATCGGTTCAGGGTTTAATAAGAACATCAGAAATGAATCCATTATGCAGCAAAGGAAGAAGATCATTTTGAAAAGAAAACAATCTAAAATCGCACTTGCCACGGTAGTTATATTATTTATTGTTGCCGGGTTAATGAGCTTTCTGGGCGGATCTGAAGTAGTCAGTGTGTTTTCTCGGTACAATTCTAATCAGCACCAGACAACCCCGCAAGATAACCAGACTTCTTATCATAACCAACAGAATGGAACGGCTGAAAACAGCGGTGGGAATAACCAGGGTGCAGAAAATGATCAGAAAGCTGAAGCGAAGCAGCAGGAATCCGCGAACGGACAGCAGGATCAAACGGCCAAATCTCAGGAAACCCAACAAAGTGACTACAGGATTGATGTTGATGTGACCGAACAAATTGTCCGGATCTATTATCAGGGTTCTGAAATTAAACAATTCACAGCGTCGACAGGCGCCAATAATTTGACTCCGCTGGGGGATTTTGAAATTCAAAACCGCGGCGAATGGTTTTTCTCCGAAAAATACCAGCAGGGTGCCAAATACTGGGTCTCTTTCAAAGACTGGGGTGTGTACCTTTTCCATTCTGTCCCGATGGATAAACAGAAAAAAATGATTGCCGAAGAAGCGGCCAAACTTGGTACACCGGCTTCTCATGGCTGTATCAGGCTAGAAGTGGAAAACGCCAAATGGATTTATGATAACATACCGCAGGGAACGAAGGTGCATATTCATTAATGTTATGATGATGCCGAAATACTGTTGTAAGATCTCAAATACTTTTCGCATAACGGAGAGTATTTTTTTTGGAAAAAGACGGAATGTATAGTAAGATAAACTGAGAGAATAGATAGAAAAATTGATCAGAATAATTTAAAAGAAGTATTGGAGAAAAGTAAAAATTTAAGGACTTAGGTATTGAATAATTATTCACGTAAGTGTATAATTATTAAAATAAATTATTAATAAACTAAACGCTGCATTATCGTTACAGGAGGGATATGGATGATTAAAGTTGGAATTCTTGGAGCAACCGGCTATACAGGGCAGGAACTGCTTCGTTTATTAAATAACCATCCGGAGGTCACGCTGGCGTATTTAGGCTCTTCTACATCTGCGGGAAAGCGTATTTCAGATATTTGCCCTCACCTTCAGGAAAGTCTGGAAAACGTGCTGGAGGCAGAGGAGATACCTGATGTCGACGTGGTGTTTATGGCGCTGCCGCATGGCATAGCAGCGGCCAGAGCCAGGGAATTGATGGAACGCGGCATAAAAATCGTGGATCTTGGAGCCGACTTCAGACTTAAAGACGTCCAGGAGTATGAAAATTGGTATAAGGTTAAGCATGCTGATCCAGCTTTGCTGCCAGAGGCTGTCTACGGACTGCCTGAACTATACAGAAATGAAATTGCGGGGAAAGCCCTTGTGGCAAATCCGGGCTGTTATCCCACAGCATCTCAGCTAGCGCTGGTACCGCTACTCCGGACAGGACTGCTTGATCCGACCGGCATCATCATCGATGCCAAGTCGGGTGTCTCAGGAGCAGGCCGCGGGATTGTCCAGAACCTTCATTATTCCGAAGTGAATGAGAATTTTAAAGCTTACAGTGTTGGTGTGCATCGCCACACACCGGAGATCGAGCAGCAGCTAAGCGGTGCGGCGGATGCGAAAGTCGTGATTAGTTTTACCCCACATCTCGTGCCAATGACCCGAGGCATACTGGCTACCATCTATGCCGGTGTCAAGAGCGGCATAACGGAGCAGGAACTGTGGGATTGCTGGCAGCAAGCTTACGAGAAGGAACCGTTTATTCATGTGATGCCGGAAAGAGAGTGGCCCCAAACGAAATATACGTATGGGAGCAACCACGCATTCCTTCAGCTAAGATATGACCAGCGGACCGGCAGGGTCGTCCTGGTTTCCGTCATTGACAATTTGGTCAAAGGAGCATCTGGCCAGGCCATCCAGAATATGAACATCCTGTTTGATCTGCCGGAAACGACTGGGCTTCAAACCACTGCGCTCTGGCCATAGGGAGACAAATGGACGTTTCTTTTGTCCCCAAACTTCTAGAGACAGAAAAGATCTAAGGAGGAATAAAAATGACGGATGAATTGTATCCTTGGCAAGAAATAAATGGCGGGATTTCCGCACCGCTTGGATTTTATGCCTGCGGGGTCAAAGCGGGCATAAAACATAAAGACAAATACGACCTGGCGCTGATCTTATCTGAGATCCCGGCCAGTGCGGCAGGGATGTTCACGCGCAATGTCGTGAAGGCCCATCCGCTGGTACTCACCAAGAAACATCTTGCAGACGGCAAAGCGCAGGCTGTTATTGTCAACAGCGGTAATGCCAATGCCTGTATGGGCGAGATTGGTGACAACGCTGCCACGGAGATGGCCAGGGTGACCGCAACAGAGCTCGCTCTTGCTCCGGAAGATATCCTGGTATCGTCCACAGGGGTAATCGGGCAGGAACTGCCGCTGGCTAAAGTCATCCCAGGGATCAGGCTGGCCGCAAAGGAAGTTCAGGCACTTAAGGGAAAAGTCTCCGCAAGTGAAAAAACTGAATACGCCCACCAGGCGGCGTTGGCTATTATGACCACAGACACGGTTTGCAAAGAACTCGCTTTAGAACTGCAGTGCGCCCAAGGAGCTATAAAGCTTGGCATCATGGCTAAAGGCTCGGGCATGATCCATCCTAATATGGGAACGATGCTATGTTTTATTACGACAGATGCGCAGGTTGCGCAGGATAAGCTGAAAGGGCTGTTGAAGGCAGTAACGGATGAAAGCTTTAATATGGTAACCGTGGATGGCGACACCAGTACGAACGATATGGTCGTGATCTTGGCCAACGGATTATCGGGGGTTGCGCCGGAAGGTCAGGAATGGGAGAACTTTTCTGCCATGCTCCGGGAAGCCTGCTGTACGATGGCCAAAGCGATTGCAAGAGACGGCGAAGGGGCCAGCAAGTTTCTGGAAGTGAAAGTCGCAGGGGCCGCATCATTGGAAGCAGCTAGAATGATTGCCCGCAGTGTCTGTTCCTCTAATTTGGTGAAATCTGCCATGTATGGCGAAGATGCCAATTGGGGAAGGATTCTGGCTGCAGCAGGATACTCAGGGGCCAACTTTAATCCAAACAAAGCGCATATCTACCTGAACGGGTTGCAGGTCGCTGCACACGGACAGGGCCTGCCATTTTCCGAGACGGAAGCTTCGGTTTTGCTGAAGAATACAGACATTAAGGTCGACGTCGTTCTGGGTGACGGAAACGAACAGGCTGTGGCCTGGGGCTGTGATCTTACACATAAGTATATCGACATCAACGCTGATTACCGGACGTAATAATATCAGCGTAATTAGTGATCATTGAATATGGATGTTAGTTACTGGTAATTATCTGTTAAACACTTGAGTTTTCTAGAGACACCTTATGAAGAGGAGTAAAGGAGGCGCATCAAAATGGAAGATTTCAGTGCGAAGATCAGCAATTTAGATAAAGCCAATATTCTGATTGAAGCCTTGCCGTATATTCAAAAATTCTCCGGGTCTACCGTTGTGATCAAATATGGCGGGCATGCCATGATTGATCAGGAGCTTAAAGAAAAGGTCATGCTCGATATCCTGCTGCTGCATACGGTTGGTATCCGTCCGGTTATTGTTCACGGAGGGGGACCGGAAATCAATACGATGCTGAAGCGTGTCGGCAAAGAAAGCACGTTTGTGCAGGGCTTAAGGGTTACGGATAAAGAGACCATGGAAATTGCAGCGATGGTCCTGGTCGGAAAGCTGAACACGGAGATTGTTTCGATGCTAAACAGCTTTGGCGGAAAGGCAGTAGGGCTGAACGGCCAGGATGCCAAACTGCTCGTCGCCGAGAAGAAACCGATGCAATTGGCCAATGAACAAGGATTGGTCGAGGAAATCGATCTTGGGTATGTCGGTGAGATCAAGAAGGTTACGCCGGGGATCATTACCAGCCTTTTGGATCAGGGATATATTCCGATTATTTCACCGCTGGCCGGTGGAGATGATGGTGAAAGCTATAATGTAAATGCCGATACGGCTGCCGGAACCATCGCCGGATCCTTAAAAGCTGACAAATTCCTGCTTTTGACCGATGTCAAGGGAATTATGAGAGATATCAATGATCGGGAGTCTCTTATTTCCGTTATCCCGAAGGAAGATGTACCGGCAATGATGACGGAAGGGATCTTTAAAGGCGGAATGATACCGAAAGTAGAATGTGCAGTAAACGCGCTGGAACAGGGAACAGGTACCGTTCATATCCTGGACGGCAGACAGCCGCATGCGATTTTGCTGGAGTTGTTTACTGACGGTGGGATCGGGACGATGATTAAATAAACGGAGAATATTCAATAAATTGTATTATAGAGAAGAAGGGTCGATGGTCGATATGAATATAGAGCTGAATACGGAACAAATGATCGCGATGGGCAAAGAAAATGTCATGAATACGTATGGCCGTTTGCCAATGGCGTTAGTCAAAGGATCCGGATCGCTGGTCTGGGACAGTGACGGCAAGCAATATCTGGACTTTGTCGCGGGTCTGGCTGTAACCTCACTCGGGCATGCCAATCCGGAGATCGTGGAAACCATCCGCGAACAGGCCGGAGAGATCCTGCATACTTCCAATCTGTACTGGATCCCTGGGCAGGTCAAACTCGCGAAGATGCTGACGGACAATTCGTTCGCGGATAAAGTATTCTTCTGCAACAGCGGAGCGGAGGCCAACGAAGCTGCCATCAAACTGGTGAGGAAGTATGCCAAGGAGCATTTTGGGGCTGAAAAAATTCAGATCGTATCCCTGAAGAATTCGTTCCATGGCAGGACGCTGGCAACGATAACAGCCACAGGCCAAGCCAAGTACCAGAAGGGATATGAGCCGCTGCCGGAAGGATTCTCCTATGTCACGCTGAATGATATGAGCGAATTGGAACGGGCCATCAATGAAAAGACTGCCGCTGTAATGATCGAACCTGTGCAAGGGGAAGGCGGTGTCCAACCTGTTTCGCGTGAGTTTCTGCAAAGAGCCAGGGAATTATGCGATAAGTATGGGGCGTTGCTGATCTTTGATGAAGTCCAGTGCGGACTGGGCAGGACCGGAAAACTGTTTGCCTATGAGTGGTCCGGCGTAAAGCCGGATATCCTGACGCTGGCCAAAGCGCTGGGCAATGGGGTGCCGATTGGTGCGATGCTCGCAGCAGACAACGCAGCAGCTTCTTTCCAGCCGGGAGACCATGCTTCGACTTTCGGAGGCAACCATCTGGTCTCGGCTGTCGGCTGCAAAGTGATGGAGATCATGACCCGGGAAGATTTTCTGACCGGGGTCGAGAACAAGGGGTATTATTTCCAGGATAAGCTGCAGAAGCTTGCTGAAAAATTTGATTTGCCCGGTAAGGTCAGGGGGCTCGGACTGATGGTCGGCCTGCCTATTGAAGAAAAAGGACCCGAGATTGTGAGCGACTGCTGTGCAAACGGACTGCTGATCAACTGTGTCGGAGGCAAGACCCTGCGTTTCCTGCCGCCGCTTACAGTCACGTTTGACGAAATTGACCGGGCAATGGAAATTCTGGAGCAGGCCTTTCAAAGGAGCTTTGGCGTGAAGTAAGAACAGATAATAAAAACCAACAGATTAAAATGAATGAAAAGGGAGGGCGTAACCAAACTCTATCAAAGTTCCGTTACGCCCTCCTTTTTATGATTTTCAGGGATCAAGCTGTCGATACTTAAAGGGAACGTTAAACCGATTCTATTTCCCAGATTTACCCATATAACTATTAATTACTTCAGATATTGGAGACTCGCTCTTGGTAGCCTGAGTTCAGTTACAGCCCCTTTGTTTAGGTTTAAGACTGTTGTAATTACACTAGTTAAATAGAAGACGTTAATTCCCAAAGGTTAATCACTATCTGTATCAGCGTAGAACACTAGCGTAAAATAGCTGGTTGTCTGAGTCATATCGTTTTGCAGGAGTATACCGGAATTTGTGTTGCCCAAAACGTGAAAAGCCCGGATTCCTTGTTTCTCGGCCAGCCGGAAAGATGCGGCAAGCGATGCGGGAGAATCCAGGTAATCATTGCCCAGCCTGAAGAGGGCAGGATAATTAAATTCCTGCATATATTTCAAGGTTTCGCGGTCTTTGCCTTGGGCCTCGACCCGGGTCAGATAATGCGAAAAGTCAACCGATGAGATCAGAACCGTATGTTCATTCAGACAGGGCTCTAGTCCGGTAAGCAGCGTATTGACTTCCTGAAGGGTGACATCATGATGCAGAATGAGCGGTACAATCTTTGCTTTGGGAAGATAATGCTTAATAAGCGGTGCCAGAGAGCCAATGGAATGTTCCGAAGAGAGGGTTCCCTCATCTCTGCTTGCCAGGCTGTTTTTAAGCAGAAGGGTGACCGTCGGCTGATCCGTTTCGACAAGGCCTTCAGGAGTCTCCCAGTTATCCAGACCTGTAATAATCCGGTTCCCGTTGTTAAGATGATTTGGGCCCACCAGGATGATTAGGCCTGGCTCCTGCGCGGCAAGTATTTGCATCAGATCGTTAATTAGGCGGGCAGCTGTCAGATGATGAGGCATCACGGCACTTACGATTCTCTTATCTGCTTTGGACGGTACAGCAGGCTGGTCGGCCAAGATAGCATTTAATTCCTCCCGGGTGATAAAACCGGAATGGGAGGAAACGGATATCCTGCCGTCACCGGAGGATTTTTCCGTTAGGCTTGTTCCGCCGCATCCGGACAGGAGTAAGAAAGAAAAGCATAATAATAGTAAGGCAGTCATGTTTAAGACGGTTTTACATAAAACGAAGCAGCGAATATTCGTAATAGGTCATGCCCCCATTTTTATTTGATCACAATCCTGGATAGGCTGCCGCTTGTGTAAACGATACTGTTCTTAATGTTGCTCAAAACGGGTGCTTCGCAGTTGAATTCACCAGGTGAGATGACTCGTGCCAGATACGTAATCGTGCCTTTGTCCTTGCTGACGTGGAAGACCAGCTTTTGGCCGTTGACTTCTGTCGGATAATCCCAGTGATTTTTGGCAGTTGGGTCTTCATTGTAATTTTCGGGACGTGGGATAAGAGCAAGACCGGCAGGAAGCACATCCACAATTTCATAAAGCCCCTGGGGCGCTTTATCGCCGATGTTATAGCTTAACACGACCTGGACGAGGTTCTGGCGATTGAAGGTATTTGTCTCCGTACTGCCGACGCGGTAGGTACGACTGATCTCAAGATCGGTATTTTCTGATCCTTCTCCGGCCTGAATCGGAACGTTGTAGCAGCTCACCATGCCAATCTTGCCTTTGATCCTGGTGAATGATATCTCCGTCAAATCCTCAGGAAGAATGGTCAGTTTAAAGAAGTTCATATTTCTTAAGATTTTGGTCTCTTTTTTTCCGTTTAGTTCATAGGTAAAGCTTACCGGCGAAGAGGCCATATACTGAAGGTTGTAGCGGAGTATTTCCAGCTGCTCGAGCGTATTCAAAATATCTTTGCCCGGATTCTCAAGCAGATACTGGTAAAGCTTGTTTTTTTCCGGCTGGTCCAGGCGTGCTGCCAGAAGTGCCATCCGGGTTGTAGCCAGAATCATATCATCCTGATCGCTTCCTACGTTGATTCGCAGTACGGAACCGAGGTCCTGCTGATAAGTGCTGAGCAATTCCTTATAAACCTGTTTGGCGTAGGCTCCATCCCCGGTTTCCAGCAGAGCCAGAGCCAGGTTGATCTTTGCTTCCGCAGACAGATCTTCCTTCTGCATATAGCTGTCAATCTGCAGAAGAACAGGCTCTCCCAGGGAAGCGAGCCCGAGAAGAATCACACTTTCATCTTCTGCCGCAGGTGTCTGACTCCCCTGATTTCCTTGATCTCCCTCTTTTCCTGCTTCTCCTGTGTCTTCAGCTTCCAGAATTCTGTAAAAATAGCGGATTAAGGCCTGATCATCAAAGACACCTGGGGCAGCGGAAGCGACCATTGCCGACAAGGCCGGATCACTTTCTCCATAAGAGAGGATGCTGATTCCACCGTCGGGCCGCTGACAAGGGAGCAGAGAATCCCGATCCTCCCTATCTCCAACCAGAGGGATATTAGATTCGGGACTGTCGGAGAAGTACTTTTTCAAAAGCTTGGTGGCTTCCTGGGCGGCAAGCTTTTGCTCGAGGCGGCTTCCATTATTCCAGATCAGCTGGTAAAGACCCCGGAGGTACTGGCTCTTCTCAGAATCACTGAAGATCACTGTCGTTGGTTCTTCAGAAGAACCCTTGAGTCCCTGGCCTTCCGTTAAAAGACTTCGGTCCGACACAATCCTCTGCTGAAACGATTTCACTGCGGTAAATTCCTTGGTCAGTGTGTCAGTAAGGCCATTCTGACTGCCGGATACGGTCAGACGGTAAGTACCTGCTTCGAGGGCCGGCAGCTTCCAATCTGCAGCAGAAAATGCTGTATCGCTTTGACGCCAGGTCTGTTCCTTCCCGCTGGGACTGATTAGTTTCATGGTATAAGAAACATTTTGGCTGTTTTTGAGTTTTTCACCATAAGAGCGTGTAAGGACGACTGGAGAATCTCCTGCTAGATAATGGCTGTTCAGTGTCACTTCGACAAAGAACGGCAGACGTATCGGAAGCTGCGAGGTACCGCTACCAGCCTGAAGATTCTGAGTAAAAGCCTGGTAGGTAACCCGCCAGGATGTCAGATTGTCCGGCAGGGTGAAGTCCGTTGAGGCATTCCCGCCACTGTCGGTTTGCAGCGTGGTGAAGAGTACGGTATCCCGAAAATCACTACGTCCCGAACCGCCCTCCCCGCCAGACTCGGCAAAACCATAGAAATCGGGGTGATAATGGGACTTTCTGGTTATCAGTGTCAGATACTGATTATCACCATAGAGGCTGTTTAAAAGGTCAACACTCTGGTTTTGCAGGCTGAATAGGGCTTCATCAACAAGATTCAGATTAATCTGGGCCCTTTTAACAGGGGCATTGTTGCTGTCGGTCACTTTAAGGCTTAAGTGAACCTTATCGCCGGGCCGATATTCAGTCTTATCCGATTGTACCGCGACATTCAGTTTTTTTGTTTGGCTTGCAAACGATATCATGACGCTGCTCGCTTCATAGTAGCTGTTCCCGTCGAAATAGACCCCGCCTACGGTAACATTCGGAATGTATAAATCGGTAAACAAAAAGCTGTACTTAGGGGTAGTGCTTACCTGGTAGGCATCAATGACTTTTTGACCGTGGTAGAATAAAATATTTCTTCCGGCAGGATTTAAAACTTGGTTATTGACCATCATGGACACCTGAACTTGGTCCCCAGGATTATAACCGTCAATACCAGGTGTTCCCTGCAGGAAGTAATAAGCGTTATCCGGCTGAGGATCCTGTTTGCTGATAGTTAATTGTCTTGTAAAGGATCGGCCATCACTGTCCTGTGCTGTAAGATAGAGATTGTAGGATTCCTTCGGATCAATTTGACCTGTATATTTCAGCATTCCGTCAGAAGCTGTTGTTAGTGCAAACTCACTGACCAGTTTTGTGGCATAGTCATAATTATAAGATTTGACTACTTTTTTACTGATGAAATCATAGTACTGACCTGTTTCGGTTCTTGTAACGACTTCCTGGTAGAGCTTAGCTTTCACCGGGGCATTGGCAACCGGTCCCTGAAGATAGTTCTCTTCAGAAGCAAATTCTCCATTGTTTAGCTTGGTCAAATCAACAGATGATAATTTGGCGGAGAGGGTATAGGTATCTTTCTGGCGGATCGCTTGGCCGTTGATGTAGACTTTGCTTTTAAAGACAAGCAATTCAGCGTAATTGTAGATTTCACCTGCTTCGGGAAGGGTGGCGTTGGCCGCACATGTCTGGAAATCGTAGTCCGTATAATTCTCTGCATGAGCCTTGCCGGTATAGGAAAGTATCGCCGTTCCTTTGGCATCGGTAGTCAGGTCACCTTCCTGATCAGACAAAAAGTAGTGCAAAGACAGACTTGGGACAGGCGTGCTTTCAAAGAAGGCGGCTGAGAACTGAAAATTCACCTTCTCTCCAGCGAAGATGGCTTTCTTATCTTGAGTCAATGTTACTTGATAGGCCGGTTTTTGGTAGTTTTCTACGGAAAAGCTTCGTGAGAGCAGCTGAACATCGCCAGATTTAACCTGCAGTTCATAGTAACCGGGTTTTAGAACGGGAAGTTTGATTTGACCCTGAAAACAATCATCTTTTACTGCGGTCTCCTGGGTCAGGACCGGGGAAATCTCACCCCCCGGGTAGTAAGCGCCGTCATAACTATACACTTCAATCGTGAGATCACGAAGCGGTTCAATCCGGCTGCCCTGCGTACTGTTCCCGGATCGCGGTGCAGCGATTCCCCAGAAGTTCAACGTATCCCCAGGCTTATAAAGGGCTCGGTCCAAATAGAGATACTTCCAGTAATCCGACGGATTGATCTGGCCGGTGTTACTTTCTTCATACCAGGTCTCTATAGGGACGAGGATTTCTTTGCCTCCCTGCCGGATCCAGGCATAGCTTCTCTGCTCGCCGGACAGCTTTTGCTTGATCAGAACCGTACCGGATTTATCCGTACTGGCAGTAATCTTCTTATTTTCAAGACTGACAGTGGCTTCGGCAACGGATGTTTTGGTCTGCAGATCATTAACCCAAAAGAGGCTTTCATCCTGTCCCTGGGCAAGGTAGACGGCAAGATCGGTTACCTGGAACCAGACTTGCCTGACGGATTCGTCTGCCTGGAATTCTGCGGAATAGTACCCTGCTTCCAGCGTTTCTGGGAGCATGATGTATTGATTGTAAGGGTCTGTCTTCAGAAATTCGGTGTCATATTCAGCCAGTATGTAGGCTGACGGTAATTTTTCGAGATAATGGTTCCAGGTATAGTAGGACCAATCAGGCAGCACATCCCGTTTCGAGAGAGAGGCTTGAAAGCTTTGGTGATCCGGATAGCGGTAAAGGTTGATATGAAGCGGAGGCGTGTCTATGATTTGACCTCCCAAATACGTATTGTTGGTAAAATATACGGAAAATGCAGGCTGCTCACTGGTGCTGAATTCGGTCAGACTTGTGTTCAGATCAAACGTAAAAGGAGGATTGTTCTGTTCAACCGTCCCGGTCTCAAAGCTGAAACGATAGTCTTCGAACAAGGTTTCCGTCGTACCGGGGAGTACAAAGCCTTTGTTGAGCGTGACTGTGTAGACGGTGGCCGGTTGCAGTGCTTCCGGCGTAAATACCAGCGTTTTTTTATGCTTTTCGAAAGCCCCCTTCACCTCGGGTGAGATACTGAAATAATCCTTCAGGCTGCTAATTTCATAGTTGTCGGAAGAGAAAGTCAATTCAATTCCTGTGTCTACCGGAACAGAGGTGCTTTTATCTCCGGGAAGGGAACGAAGCACCTGAAAGGATGCTTTGGTCTGGAAGGCCCAGCTGAGGTTTTCCTTTCCCGATGCTTCCGGATCAAAGGCCAGACGATAAATCGTATTCGGTGCTAATTCTCCCTCGGGAATAATTTTATAGCTCTTGCCGTTATTCTGTTTATCCAAGGTGTAGGAAAATTTCGGACTAAGCTTGAGCGATGCCTTTACTGTTTTTTCAGTCAGGCTTTCTTTGCTGGTAAGTAAAAAGGTCGTCGTGGTATCAACCCCGAGCTGATCAAAGTCAACCGCAGTAATAGCGATATCCGAGGCCAAAACTGTTCTGTCATTCAGACGGAAAAAGTCAAATCCGTAAAAAATGCTGATAGCCATCACAAGAACTAAGGCGATGCCGATTGACTTTTTCCAACTCATCAAGTTCCTGAAATTCTTTGCCATCAATTAACCATCCTTTCGACACAATACGATGGTATTGTCAGTTTAATATTATATCTAGAAGTATCTGATAACAGATTAGCGTGTTTAACAACATATTAGACGTAATTAATCGATAATTCTATACATCTGACAAATATCCTTTTTATGGATGCAGCACTTTGTTTACGGATTTGCAGCTGCCTGTGCCGCTGCACGCCATACTATGTTTATGCAAGAACACTCTTTTGTAGACCACGCTCGTTTAGATTTGAGAAAAAAGAATTTTGGTTGTAGACTATTAAAGATATAGGTCGAAAGGGTTGGAACGATTCTGGAGAAAACAGATTGAGATTAGACCGGAGGAAGAAACGTGGATTATTCGGATAAAGTTATTGAACATTTTATGTGCCCACAAAATGTGGGCAGCATGCCTGATGCAGATGCCGAGGGAATCTTTGGAGATGTGTCCTGCGGAGATTCGCTGACGATCTATCTGAAAGTAAAGGATGGTATCCTGACGGATATCAGTTACCTAGTGTTTGGCTGTGCCGCGGCGGTAGCAGCAAGCAGCATGTTTACGGTTTTAGTGAAAGGGAAAAGTATTGAGGAGGCTTTAAACATAGGCGGCAGAGACGTTTTCGACGCGCTGGATGGCCTGCCGGCAAGTAAAGTCCATTGTTCTGTGCTGGGTCCCCAGGCCCTGAAAAAAGCTATCGAAGACTATGAATCTAAAAGAAAAGATCAGAGCTAAAAGTGTCGAAAATCTTGCCAAAATGGCAGAAATATGATGAAATTTTTGATTGTTTACGATATGATAATAAATAGTTTCAATAATAATGCCTGCAATCATGATGTCTGCATCATATACAGAACGCCATAGGTGAAAGGATTTGAAAGTATGAAGCTGTCCCAGCGCATTCTGGGCATGAAGCCGTCTGCTACGTTGGCTGTTGATGCCAAAGCCAAAGAACTAAAGAGTCAGGGGAAGAATGTTATTTCGTTTGGATCCGGGGAACCAGATTTTGTGTCCCCGCCGTCCGCTTTCAAGTATGCGGCGGAAGCGATGGAAAAAGGAAAAACTCATTACACATCAACACCTGGGGTTCCTGAGCTTCGTCAAGAAATTTGTGCTTATTACCGAAAGGAATTTGGTCTGAAATTTGATCCGGGACAGGTAGTCGTTGGTCCGGGAGCCAAACCTTGCATATATGAAGCGCTGGCAGCGATCGTTGATCCAGGGGATGAGATTGTCCTGCTTGCACCCGCTTGGGTAAGCTATATCGAACAGATCCATCTTGTAGATGGGAAACCGGTGATCGTGGAAACAGAAGATAGTGGTTTTGTACCAAGATTGGACCGCGTGGAAGCCGCAATTACGGACAGAACCATCGCACTTTTGCTGAACTCTCCATCCAATCCGACAGGGGTCCTATTTGACGAGAAGACCGTTAGAGGCCTTGCTGAGATCGCCCAAAAGCATGATCTCTGGCTGATTTGGGATGAGATTTATGAGAAGCTGGTTTATGGCCAGAACAAACATATTAATCCGCTGCAGCTTATGCCGGAGCTGGCTTCCCGGACAATTATCATTAACGGGGTGAGCAAAGCCTATGCGATGACAGGTTGGCGGATCGGTTATTCGATTGCCCCGCTCGAGTTATCATCCAAGATCAATTCGTTTCAAAGCCATCTGACCTCGAATGCCTGCTCCATTGCCCAATGGGCCGCGGTCGGGGCGATGCGGGAAAGCGGGGAAGATGTGCTGAGAATGAAGGCAGCTTTTAGTGACAGACGGGATCTGATCTGCGGACTTTTGCGTGAAATGCCGCATATCTCCTTTCCGGAACCTGAAGGTGCCTTTTATGTTTTTGTAAACATTAAGAACTGTATCGGCATGTCCTTTGAAGGACAGAAGATCAAAGATGATATCGGATTCTGTAATAGGCTGCTTGATTCCGAACTAGTTGCCGTCGTACCCGGCAGTGCTTTCCTGGCGCCGGGATATTTACGGATCTCCTATGCAAGTTCTCCGGAACAGATAACCGAAGGTATGAGAAGGCTGCATCGTTTTCTGGATAAGCTGAAATAGTTGAGGTGCTTTCTTTTGATAACAGTCTAAAGCTATTATCAGCGTCATATCGGTTTAGAGTGACTTCTGTCTAGGGGCTTACCTCGACATTTGACATAGAGCCACAAAAAGATACTGCCAATAGTATAAAACTATCAGCAGTATCTTTTTTGATTTAAAGTTACGCTTTAAGCGCTTTATGCCTATTCGGCAGGCGGAATAGCCAGGAAGCTGGATGCGGCATTAATCTGAGCAAACTCTTTGAACATTTGTTCCTTGAGTCGCGGGAAAACCGCCTTAATCTCCTCGGACAGGTCCATGCCCCATTCAAGACTTTTCGGTTGAACACCGTAGATCAGGGTTTGGGGAGTATTACCCAGAATGTCTGCCAGTGCGAGAACTTCCAGAATGCCCACCTGATGAAACGATACTTGGTACTTCTCCGGGAAAACCCGGATATCTTCCGGACAGAACCGGAAGACACTGCCGGGCTCTGTCTGGGCATTGATCGCATCCACAATGATCAGGAAATCGGTTTCCTTGATCAGATGGACCAGTTCCAGACCGGCTGTTCCGCCTTCTAACAGCTCGACGTTGTCAGGCAGTTCCTCGGGCTTAAATTCATTCAGGAACTGAACGCCTAAGCCTTCGTCACTTAGTAAAACGTTGCCTACGCCCATCAGCATAATTTTTGGTGGAGTCATACGTGAAAGTCCTTTCCTATAAAGTTTCGTAAAATAAAGCTAGTGATAGAATGAAGATAGTACCTTGTCAACCCTAATATAATAATCTGCTAACAGAATAGATAAGGTTTAGGGTTGACTTGGTACTAACTTTACTTTTAGTGGTAATAATGCTTAGTACAATTTTTAGCGTATCAGCTCTTCACAGCTGTCTGATCTGTCTTTCCTGCTTTTTGTTTTTCTCTCTTACCGGTCTTACCGAAAAACATCAAGCCAAGCTGATCCATAGCTTCGGTAAACACCAGATAAAGGTGGGCAACGATGAACAGGATTAAGACCCACATACAAACATAGTGAAGACCTCTGACAGCTGCCAGGCTTCCGAGGGCTTCGGTAGCTCCCGGGAACTTCATCGGCAGATACAGGATGATTCCGGTAATCGCCTGAAACGCGATAAGAAACGGAATAGCAATATATGCTAATTTCTGCATCGGATTGTACTTGCCGGTTTTTGGATGTTCCTTGCTGATAAACAGATAGTATTTGATCTGAGGGATAAAGGTCTTCAGATCGAGCTTGTTAAGGAAAAACTCCTTGTAATCTTTATGTTTGCCGAAAAAGGAGTAGTACAAACGTACAATCCCGTTAATCACCAAAATATACATAAAGATAAAGTGAAGATTCCTAACAACGTTCATATTGATTCCCTGAGCCGGTGAGTGGATGATAAAGCCGGTCGGGATCAAAATCGCAAAAGAAATTAAGTTGATCCAGTGGGTGATCCGTTGAAACAACGGATGATCAGACGCTTTGACCATTTTACGTTCCCTCTCTTTCCTTAGAAGCCAATATGGTATTTCTTGATTTCGTTGCTTTTCGGATCGATTAGGTGAATTGCACAAGCCAGACACGGGTCATAGGAACGGATTACACGGACTACATTAATCGGATTGTCCGGATCCGGTACCGGTACCCCGATCATGGATTTGTCAACCGGGCCTAAAACGCCGTTTCCATCTATCGGTGAAAAGTTCCAAGTCGAGGGGACGACCATTTGGTAATTTGATGTTTTATGGTCTTCAACTTTAATCCAGTGGCCGAGCGACCCGCGGGCAACCTCAATCAAGCCTGCGCCCTGACCGCTTTCGGGGATTTCCCAATGATCGGTATCATGGATCTTAAAGTTCGACTTGCCCATTTCGGCAATGAGGGAATCGACCCATTCGAGCATTTTCTTAGCCATAAGAATGGTTTCCACCGCCCGGGCGGCATGACGGGCAACAGCGCCGGGTTTGATGCTGTATTTCGTAATAACGTCCATAAGCACTTTCGGCTGCATGACGAGCATACGGGCGAGCGGTCCGACTTCCATCGGTTTGCCTTCATAGCGCGGTGCTTTGACATAGGTATAGGCGTCCTTCTTATCCAAGTCAATAACCGTGTCTTCCTCATAAGGAGTTCTGCCTTTGTCGCTCTTGTACCAGGCATGCGTGATATCTTCCGTGATTTTGTCGATGCTGAACGGATGAACGGTCGCCAGGTTATTGTCGAGAATGATACCCGATGTAAATAACAAGTCTTTCCCTTCTGCATCTCCGGCAAAGCCGCCATAAGACATGTAATTGCCATGACTGCCGCCAACGCCGGCCTGGGCTAGAGGCAGAAGCGGCCCGGTTCCGAAGGTCAGGACATCCTGGAGGTAGACATTTTCAACGAAGGCGATCTGCTCCATCAGCATAGAACGGTATTGAAAGACTTGCTCCAGTGTCGGCAGTATCGTGACGCCGCCAACTACGATCGAGGATTGGTGCGGTTGTTTGCCGGCAAATATTGCGGACATTTTCTTGGCTTTTGCCTGCATTTCCAAGGCTTTCAGGTAATGCGCAACAGCCATCGTAACAAGTTCAGGATCGTTGACACAATATTGATCGGGGTTGTAACGCGGCGTCAGAGGCGCTGTATCGTTAGCTGCAACCAGTTTCAAAATTTTGTCCTTAACGCCCTTCAAGCCAGCATCATTGCCTTTGTATTGGGCAATCGCCATGACATCCAAATAATCCAGAGCAGACAGATGATAGAAATGGAGCGGGTGGTCATGCAAGAGCGTTGCGCCGTAAATCAGATTCCGAATAAGGCGGCCGCCGTAGGGGACTTCAGCACCAAAAGCGGCGTCCAAAGCCAGCGCGGAAGCTAAGCCATGTACTGTTGAGCAAACGCCGCAGGCACGTTCTGTAACATAACTGGCATCTCTGGGATCGCGACCGACAACCAGGTTTTCAAGACCCCTGTACATGGTGCCTATGACACGGGAGTTAGAGACGAAACCATTTTCGATCTCTACTTCTATTTTCAAGTGGCCTTCAATACGGGTAATTGGATCAATGACAATTTTTTGTGCAGACATTCCTTACTCCTCCTCATGTCCATGGTCTTTTTTGCCTAAACGGCCTGTTGCTGCCGTAGCTGCGAGATGAACAGCAACGCCTGCTACAGCAACGCCTCCGATAACCTTACCGGCTGTATCGACATTGATCGGCCCAGTGCCGGGAAGTTCAAAGATTTCCTGTTTGTCATAAAGAGGGCTAAAGACTTTAAAGAATCCTGCCTCTGAACAGCCGGAACACGGTGAACCGGCGTTGATGCAGAAGTTGGTATTGTCGTTGTACCAAACCTGTGCGCAGTCGGTATACGTCTTCGGGCCTTTGCAGCCTTTCAGGATTAGACAATAGTCTTTTTGGGCCGGATCGTTCCAGTCTTTCAGATAATTTCCGGCTTCAAATTGTCCGCGGCGCGGGCAGTTGTCATGAAGCAGCTTACCGTAGAAAACGACCGGCCGGGCCTGATCATCGAGCGGCGGAACCGTACCATAGGTCAAGTAGTAAACAATCGTTCCGAGCATGGTGGCCGGTTTGACCGGACAGCATGGAAGATTGATGACAGGAGTTGAAATGTTGTTTTGTTTCAACAGTTCACGGACGCCGACAGCGTCAACCTCACAGGCTCCGGGAATTCCGGCGCCATCGGTTGCGCAGCTGCCGACAGCAATAATGGCTTTAGCTTTCTTGGAAGCTTCCAGGACGGTTTCCCGGAAAGGTTTGCCGCCCACCATGCAATACCTGTCTTCCTTTGAGGGAATAGCTCCTTCGACGACGAGCACAAAGTTTTCTTTCAGGGCCTCCAGATAAGCTTCCTCGGCCTTATAGCCGGAAGCTGCCATAATGGTCTCATGATAACGGATCGAAAGCATATCCAGGACCACTTCAGCCGCTGACGGATTCAGTGTTGCCAAAAGTGACTCGGAACAGCCTGTGCATTCCATTCCATGAAGCCAGATTACCGGCGGTTTTTCCAAGGCAGTCTCAACAGCCTGAGTGACCTTGGGAGATACTGCAGCAGGGAGACCCAAAGCTGCCGTAGTCGCAGCCATCAATTTCAAAAAGCCGCGTCGGGATACTCCTCTTGCTGCCAGAGCATCAAATGTGTTCATTCTGCAATTCCTCCTCCACATGTCCAAAAAATAAAATTCTTACTTAAATATAAAATAGGATAAAAATTATAAATATTTAGATAATACATTTTCGTAAAAATATATTATTGCAGTGAGCAATATACCGAAAAAAATCATCCAAATATATATAAAGTTTATCTATTTTCCAAATTAATAAATGCAAGAAGCGTGCCAAAATATAAAACGGCTGAAAAGTTTGCAATAAGCCAACACGAAAAAGTCATAGCTAGATCAAAATTATTAAAATAGACAAAATATTTATCTTTCTGATACAGATTGTATCATCTGGAGAGACAAAAGGCCTTCAAAAAACAACTTAAGGTCAATGTAATCAGTAAAGATGTTCTTGCAATTTAAATTCCGGGTAATTCAAAGTGCCGTTATTCATTCCATAAATACCATAAAACATGATACAGATGACGATAATGATCCAAACAATCATTTTCATCATGGAGTTCTTGTTAATCAATAAACTGACACCGGCACCAATCAATAGCAGAGGCCAGAGCTTCCTGAGTGATAGGAAAAAAGTCCCGATGATCGAAAACGAAAAAACATCAAGATTACTAAGGAGCCAGATTACACCGACCAGAATGATCACCGCACCCAGGGCAATGTTTTTTTTCATCAATGATCTCTCCTCGCAAACAATACGTAAACGCCAACGGCAATCAAACCTATGGGTAGCAGGATGTCAATGTCGAACCAGTCGAAGAGTCTGTCTGACAAAAATACAGTACCAACAATGATCAGCGAAATGCCAAATACTTTAAGGCTTTTGTCCTTATTGATGGCCTGATTATGATCATTATTTGGAATATCTGCCGAGTCGGCATAGTTCTGAGAACTGCCGAATGAGCCAAAAGGTTTTTGAGGAATCACTACCCAGCAGACGAGATAGGCAAGAATTCCGATCCCAGCAAAAAATGCGAGCAGCCAGATAATCCGTACAATCGTAGGATCTATTTCAAAATATTCCGCAATTCCAGAGCAGACCCCTGCAATCACTTTGTTTTGAGACCGATAGATTTGTTTACCCATGACCCATCCCCCTTAATCCAATTCAAAAGGAACTTCCTTGATGATTTAGCTTTTTCACGGAATCGAAAAGTCATTTTTTCATAAATCTATGGATTCTCATCATTTATATTCCAGCGGTTCTATTTTGAGAGCTCCATCTGTTCTGGGTAATAATATTCCATTGTGATTTCATAAGACTATATTAACACGAAGGACAGAATGTGGGTAGAAAAATTTATATTATTTTTCTAATAACTTCAGACGGTAAGGTAGACAATGAATAATAACCCCCTCAGATGGAAAAATAATTCTGCTGAATTTGTTTGAGGGGGAATGTAATCTGGATTCGCATCATCACAGAATCACTGACAAAGATAAGAATAACCTTCATGTTGGGATAGACATAGGTTCCACCACTGTTAAAATCGCTGTCTTAAATAAGGAAGGCGTTCTGTTGTTCAGCCGGTATACCCGGCATTATTCGGATATCTGGAGCACGTTGCAAAGGCTGGTGGCTGAAGCCGGTCAGAAATATGCGGCATTTTCGCTGACGGTAGCAATTACAGGTTCAGGCGGACTGGCTGTGGCTGAACATCTGGACATTTCATTTATTCAGGAGGTCATTGCCGGAAGCAAAGCAGTGGATCGTTATCTGCCAGGAACGGATGTTGTCATTGAGCTTGGCGGAGAAGATGCCAAGATAACCTTTTTTGACAAGGGGTTTGATCAGCGGATGAACGGGATCTGTGCGGGAGGAACCGGTGCTTTTATTGATCAAATGGCTGTCCTGTTAAAGACGGATGCGGCTGGTCTGGATGCGCTGGCTGCCCATAGCCGGGTCATCTATCCGATTGCCGCCCGATGCGGGGTTTTTGCCAAAACGGATATTCAACCTCTCTTAAATGAAGGAGTCCGCAAGGAGGACATTGCAGCTTCGATCTTTCAGGCGGTTGTAAATCAGACCATCGGAGGGCTTGCCTGCGGACATAAAATTAAAGGGAAAGTTGGCTTCCTCGGAGGACCACTTCACTTCCTGCCGCAGCTGCGAGTTCGGTTTCAGGAAACGTTGGGGCTGAAGGATGAAGATATGATTGTGCCGGGAAATTCCGAAGTTTATGTAGCTATCGGAGCGGCCCTCGCCTCTGCTCAGGATAAAGATATTACATTTGAACAGCTTGGTCAAAAATTGAAAACAGACAAAAAAAAGCTTCAGTATGAAACAGCTAGACTTGATCCTCTTTTTGCAGATGAAGAGGAATACCGCGCGTTTGTAAGGCGGCATGCCCAAAATATTGTCAGCACAAATCAGCTGGAGATGTACCAGGGCCAATGTTTTTTAGGTCTGGATGTAGGATCTACCACGACAAAAGCTGTTTTGATCGATCCGCAAGGCGCCCTTCTTTATTCCGCCTATACTAATAATGAAGGCAACCCTTTGGCTTCAGCAGTCAATATTCTGAAAGAACTGTACAGCAGGCTCCCGGAAAACACGAAAATTGCTTATTCTGCCGTGACTGGCTACGGAGAAAAACTGACTCAGGCAGCTCTTTTTTTTGATATGGGGGAAGTCGAGACCATTGCTCATTACACAGCTGCCAATCATTTTCTGCCTGGAGTCAACCTGATTCTGGACATCGGCGGACAGGATATGAAATGCCTCAAAGTAAAAAACGGTGTAATTGAAAATATTATGCTAAATGAAGCCTGTTCATCCGGCTGCGGTTCTTTTATTGAAACATTTGCGAGGTCACTGGAAATGAATGTGGCGGATTTTGCCCGCAAAGGACTTTTGGCTCAAAATCCTGCCGATTTAGGATCGAGATGTACCGTTTTCATGAATTCCAAAGTAAAACAGGCCCAAAAAGAAGGCATGACGGTCGCGGATATTTCGGCAGGATTATCCTACTCCGTGATCAAAAACGCGCTCTATAAAGTAATTAAGTTAAAAAGCTCTGAGGAATTTGGTGAAAAGGTTATTGTCCAGGGAGGGACTTTCTTGAATGATGCTGTGGTTCGCAGCCTGGAACGGACCATTGGCCGAGAAGTCGTCCGTCCGGACATTGCCGGCCTCATGGGTGCCTTTGGTGCGGCCCTCTTGGCCGGGAACGCCTGGCGGGAGGGAGTGGTTACGTCGCTGCTTTCCCCAGATCAAATCAATAACTTTTCGGTGGAAGTCAGCGCAGCCCGCTGCGAAAACTGTCAGAACCACTGTTTACTTACGGTCAACTGTTTCGGTGACGGGCGCAGGCACATTACAGGAAACCGCTGTGAAAAAGGATCGGAACGCGATCAAACAGATGAAATTCCGGATCTCTATGCCTATAAACTGAACAGGATCTTTCATTATACGCCGCTGGCCAAAGAAAAAGCAGTCAGAGGAACCATCGGGATCCCAAGGGTTTTAAATATGTTCGAGAATTATCCTTTTTGGTTTACCTTTTTCACCCGTCTTGGTTTCCGGGTCGAGCTGTCGCCGGTTTCCACCCGGAAGGTTTATGAGGCGGGCATGGAGACAATTTCTTCCGATACCGTTTGTTATCCTGCCAAACTTGTTCACGGTCATATCGTGTCATTGATTAAACAAGGCGTGAAACTCATATTTTATCCCTGCATACCGAAGGAGAGAAAAGAAATAGCCGGGGCGGACAACTGCTTTAATTGCCCGGTAATCAACGCTTATCCGGAAGTGATCAAAGCCAACATGGACGAGTTGAAGCAAAGCGGTGTCCAATTCTGGAATCCTTTTCTGCCGTATGAAGATAAAAAAAAGCTTAGTAAGAGATTGTATGAAGAACTGAAACATTCAGGCATTACCCTTGCAGAAATCATCCAGGCCGTCGACGTAGCCTGGAATGAAGATCTGAATTTCAAACGGGATATCCGCAAAAAAGGAGAAGAGGTCTTGCAATGGCTTGCAGAAACAGGAAATCGCGGGATTGTCCTTTCCGGCAGGCCTTACCATCTGGATCAGGAAGTTAACCACGGCATACCTAAAGTCATCACGGCCCTCGGAATGGCAGTGCTTACAGAGGATTCGGTAGCCCATCTCGGAAAAGTCATCAGGCCACTCCGGGTTCTGGACCAGTGGATGTATCATTCCCGACTTTACGAAGCAGCAGATTTTGTTGCCGGAAGACCGGAGCTAGAGCTTGTCCAGTTAAACTCATTCGGCTGCGGGCCGGATTCGATTGCTGCGGAACAAGCCCAGGAAATTTTACATAAAGCCGGTAAAATCTATACCATGATTAAAATAGATGAGGTCAGCAATCTGGGTGCAGTCAGAATAAGGCTTCGCTCGCTTAAAGCTGCGATGGATGCCAGAATAAAACATGATCATCCTATAGAGGGCCCGGCAAAGGGGCCAAATGCCGTTCATAGACCAATATTTACCAAGGAAATGCGTAAAACACATACCATTCTTGCTCCGCAGATGGCGCCGATCCATTTTGAATTTGCCCAGGAGGTCGCCCGTTCGGAGGGGTACCGTTTTGAAGTACTGGCTATAGTTGAAAAAGAGGATATTGAAGAAGGCTTGAAATATGTTAACAATGATTCCTGTTACCCTTCGGTTATTATTATCGGGCAGCTGTTAAGGGCGTTAAAATCCGGAAGATACGATCTGAACAACACCTCGGTCATTATAACCCAGACTGGGGGACCCTGCCGGGCCAGCAATTATTTGGGGCTATTAAAGAAAGCGCTTCAGGTCTCAGGACTGGAGCACATTCCGATACTCTCGCTTAATGTCGCAGGCTTGGAGAAAAACCCCGGATTTAAGTTAACAGTCTCCATGGCGGTTAAAGCAATCATGGCCATGCTCTACGGAGACCTGCTGATGAAGGTTTTCTACCGGGTAAGGCCTTATGAAACAAATGCGGGAACAGCGGATCAGCTTCTGAGAAAGTGGATAGATATCTGCAAGATCAATGTTGCCAATGGAGACCGCAGCTTATTTCGTGAAAATCTGAAGGGAATTGTTCAGGACTTTGAAAATATTGAGATTATTCAGCAGAGAAAACCACGGGTTGGACTGGTCGGGGAGATCCTCGTAAAATTTCACCCTGCGGCGAATAACAACATGGCCGAGTTTATTGAGAAAGAAGGTGCAGAAATGGTAGTTCCGGGATTGATGGAGTTTTTCCTTTACTGCTGCTACGGGAAGGAATTTAACTACAGATATCTTGCCGGTAAGCGATCTTCCAGAGTCATCGGAAATCTGTTGGTCAAGTATACGGAAAGCTATCGTGAAGATTTAAGGGCTGCCTTAAAGAATAGTAAAAGATTCGATATCCCGCCGACGATTCAGGAGATGGCGGAAAGTGTCAAACCATTCCTTTCCCTGGGCAACCAAACCGGAGAGGGTTGGCTGCTGACTGCGGAAATGGTGGAACTAATCAAAAGTGGCGCCAATAATATTATCTGCATGCAGCCGTTTGCCTGTCTGCCAAATCATATTACCGGCAAAGGAATGATTAAGACCCTGAAAGATCAGTATCCCCAAACCAATATCGTTGCCGTGGATTATGATCCCGGAGCCAGTGAAGTGAACCAGATCAACCGGATTAAGCTGATGCTGGAGAGAGCTTTTGGCTGAATCTTTCGGTCTATTCTACCTATTGTTTTAAGTGCCTGTTTTTATAAATTTAAGTATCTTATCCTCGGCCCTTGTGCTAATATAGTGTGGGAAGATTTCACCAGGTTATGATAAAGGAGGAGGTAAAGACTGTGTCAAAAAAAGAAAACGACTTTTTTGTACTTATGAAGGAAAACGCGCAGCTTATTTGCGAAAGCTCGCTGGTATTAAAAGAAGCAGTTAAGGATCCTACCACTTTCCCGGTTAAGATGAAGGAACTCATTGATTTGGAACACCGTGCCGACGACATCACCAACAAGATCATTGATAACCTGAATAAGACACTGGTGACGCCAATGGACAGGGAAGACCTCTACTCGTTGGCGACAAACATGGATGATATCATTGACTTTATTCAAGGTGCCTTGGAACGGATGATTATGTATAAAGCGACGCCGCCCCACTCCGGGGTTGAGGAGCTGATTCGGGTTCTGGATGACTGTATTCATATTATTAAAATATCTGTGGACAACCTTCCCAATATTCGCACCAAATTAAATCTTATTCTTGAAAACACAGAAAAAATTCATAAACTGGAAAGCGAGGGAGATCGTTTATACCGGAGTGAAGTAGGCAAGCTGTTTGAAAATGAAAGCAATCCGATTGAAATCATTAAATGGAAAGAAATACTGGAACATCTGGAAGACGCCACGGACCGTTGTGAAGATCTTGCGCTTGTAATAAAAGGGGTCGTATTAAAATATGTCTAGTCTGCATATTGCATTATTCGTTGTCGTACTATTTGCGTTGGCATTTGATTTTATCAACGGATTTCATGATACTGCCAATGCCATAGCCACTTCGGTTTCGACAAGAGCGCTTACGCCAAGAACCGCAATCATTATGGCCGCGGTACTCAATTTTATCGGCGCGATGTACAGCACAGGGGTTGCCAAGACCATTGCAAAGGACATTGTCGATGTGAACAGTGTTACTTCCGAAGTGATGATCGCCGCACTGATCGGAGCGATTTTCTGGAATCTTTTGACATGGTATTTTGGTATTCCGAGCAGTTCTTCCCACGCAATTATTGGGGGAATCCTCGGAGCCGGGATCGCTGCAGCGGGACTCGGTGTTGTCCAGGGGGCCGGCATCAAGAAAATTATCTTGGCGCTGCTGTGCTCGCCGCTCGTCGGCATGGGACTCGGTTATCTGATCATGACCATTCTATATTACCTGTTCCGCAATAAAGCGCCGATGAAAACGAACAGTATCTTCCGGAGGCTGCAGATGGTTTCAGCCGCACTCCTTGCGTTTAACCATGGTTCCAATGACGCACAGAAATCCATGGGTATTATCACGCTGGCGCTTGTCGCCGTTGGGGTACAGTCGACAATGGATGTTCCGCTCTGGGTAAAGCTCCTGTGCGGATTAGCCATTGCTTGTGGTACAGCAGTGGGTGGTTGGAGAATCATTCATACCCTTGGTGCTAAAATCTTTAAAATTGAGCCGATCAACGGATTTGCCGCAGATTTGTCATCCTCGATCGTTATCTGGGTAGCGACGGCGTTTCCGGGTCTCCATCTGCCGGTCAGTACCACGCACGTGGTATCCGGTTCCATTATGGGAGTAGGCGCAGCCAAACGTATTTCGGCCGTGCGCTGGGGCGTTGCGCAGCAGATGCTGATTGCCTGGTGTCTGACGATTCCTTCCACAGCAATCGTCGCAGCTCTGTCTTATCATCTGATTACACTCGTGGAGAGAATTCTCTGATCAAATATTCTAACGTAAGATACTGGTATTCTGCATCTTATGTCGAACAGATTCCAGCTGACGTTATAGATGCTTTTGAACAAGCAGGTAAATAGACCGTGGATTCAGTCTTCTTTTAATCCTCAGGAGGGTAAAGGTTACTCGTCTGGGGATAGCTTCTTTTTCATCAGGGCTATTGAATAATTATGCATGATGAGGTATAATAATGCAATATTGCGTATTATTGAGATGAAGGAGAATAATGATGGTTCAATTAAACAAAGACAAGTTTAAAGGCAGAGATTTTATTACACTGAATGCTTTCACAGCAGAAGAAATCTCATATATGGTTGACGTCGCCATGGAATTGAAGGCTGAGAGAAATGCCGGGATTTCCCACCCTGTCCTGCAGGGAAAGGTTTTGGCGATGATCTTTACCAAATCTTCGACGAGAACCAGAGTGGCATTTGAGGCCGGTATTTATCAGCTTGGCGGCTCCGGAATGTTCCTGAGCGCCCGCGATATCCAGCTGGGCCGCGGTGAACCGATCCAGGATACAGCAAGGGTCTTGTCCAGGATGGTCGACGGCATTATGATCAGAACGTTCAGCCACCAGGAGGTTCTCGATCTTGCCGAGCATTCCTCCGTGCCGGTTATCAATGGCCTGAGCGATTTTCTGCATCCGACACAGATTCTGGCTGACCTTTTGACTATTAAAGAAACAAAAGGCAAGATTCAGGGACTGAAATTAACCTATATCGGTGACAGCAATAATGTGGCAAATTCCCTGCTGCTTGGCGGCAGCAAGATGGGCATGAACATTGTGATTGCCTCACCTCAGGGATACCAGCCGGTTCCGGAAATTATGGATCTGGCTTGGAAGAATGCATCTCTCAGCGGAAGTACGGTGCAGGTCGTCGAAGATCCTGTGGCGGCTGCCAGGGGAGCGGATATTCTCTATACCGATGTCTGGGCCAGTATGGGACAAGAAGAAGAAAGCGAAATCAGGAAGAAAATTTTTGCGCCGTACCAGATCAATGACGAGGTGCTTGGGGCAGCTCATCCTGAAGCGATCGTCATGCACTGTCTGCCTGCCCACCGCGGAGAAGAGATCACCGACAAAGTGATTGAAGGTCCTCAATCCGTGGTATTCCAGGAGGCTGAAAACCGGCTTCATGCCCATAAAGCGATTATGGCGCTGGTCATGTAATAATTATAAAATAAAGGAGACAGCGTATGGCTAAAGTAGTACTTGCCTATTCAGGCGGACTGGATACGTCCATCATTATTCCATGGCTGAAAGAAAACTATGGCTATGAGGTTGTCGCGATGGCGGCAGATTTGGGACAGGGAGAGGAACTGGAACCTCTTCATGAGAAGGCTGCTAAAACCGGAGCCACCAAATTGTATATTGAAGATTTGAGAGAAGAATTCATTACGGATTTCATTTATCCGACACTTCAGGCTGGAGCCGTGTATGAAGGCAAATATCTTCTGGGAACATCCTTTGCGCGTCCGCTTATTGCCAGAAGGCTTGTGGAGATTGCCGAAAAAGAAGGCGCAGTTGCTGTTGCGCATGGCGCGACAGGGAAAGGCAACGATCAGGTCCGCTTTGAACTGGCTGTCAAAGCACTGAATCCTGATCTGAAAATTATTGCTCCGTGGAGAGAGTGGGACATCAAATCGCGGGATGATGCGATTGATTATGCCAAAGAACGCGGAATCCCTATCCCGGTTACCAAGGACAGACCGTACAGCATGGACCGTAACCTGTGGCATTTAAGCCATGAAGGTGGTGACCTCGAGGATCCCTGGAATGAACCGAAGGATGATCTCTATCTACTCGGGGTTTCTCCGATGCAGGCGCCGGACCAGGCCGCGTATGTGCTGATCAATTTTGAGAAGGGCATACCGGTCGCTGTCGATGGAGAGAAGCTTGCACCGATTCAGCTGATCGAGAAATTGAATGCCCTGGGCGGTAAGAATGGGATCGGGATTGTCGACATGGTCGAAAACAGGCTTGTCGGGATGAAGTCGCGCGGGGTATATGAGACCCCCGGCGGGACAATTCTCTATGCCGCGCATCAGGCGCTGGAACTGTTGACCCTTGACCGTCAGACCCTGCATTATAAGGAACAAATTGCGCTGAAATATGCGGAGATGGTCTACGATGGTGTCTGGTATTCACCGCTGAGAGAAGCACTCGATGCGTTTGTAAAAGTTACACAGAAAAATGTTACCGGAACCGTCAGGATGAGACTGTATAAAGGAAACTGTACACCGGTAGGGATAAAATCCCCTTATTCACTGTATAATGAAGAATTCGCAACGTTTGGCGAAGATGCAGTCTACAACCAGAAAGACGCAGAAGGCTTTATTAATCTGTTTGGACTGCCTCTTAAAGTCCGCGCTTTAATGGAGAGAAAATCAGGCTTACGTTAATCATGATACGCAACGGTGCGCGAGCATAGATTTGCGGGCATAGAACACAAGGATGTCAATTGTCTAAGCACATTGCGCATTCTTGTGTTCTGTCATATTGTTGCGTTATACTATACTTAATTTTGATTCGGAAGGAGTTAAATCAATGAAACTTTGGGGAGGACGTTTTGAGAAAGACACCGATTCCCTGGTCGAAGATTTCCACTCATCGATCTCATTCGACCGGCGCCTCTATAAATTTGATATTATGGGCAGCATCGCTCATGCCGGAATGCTCGGCAAAATAGGTATCCTGTCAGCCGAAGAAACGGAGAAAATAATAGGGGGACTGGAATGCATTCTGGCGGATATTCAGGCGGGAAGGGTTGAATTTGAAGTCGGAGCCGAAGACATCCATATGAACGTTGAGAAACTACTTACGGAGAGAATCGGTGATGCCGGTAAAAAGCTCCATACCGGCCGCAGCCGGAATGATCAGGTTGCGCTGGATTTTCGGCTGTTCTTAAGAGAAGAAATCGACAACACCAAAGATCTCCTCACTGCGCTGCTGGAAACCTTGCTTGACTTGTGTTCCAAACATCTTAAGACTTGGATGCCCGGATATACCCATCTGCAAAAGGCCCAGCCGATCACCCTGAGCCATCATCTTATGGCCTATGTCCAAATGTTTTTGCGCGATCTGGGACGGTTCGGAGATACTCGCAAGAGACTGAACCTCTCCCCGCTCGGATCGGGCGCGCTGGCGGGTACGACCTTTGCTTTGCGTCGGGAAGAAGTAGCTGCTGAACTGAATTTTGACGGCGTCACGCTCAACAGTTTAGACGGCGTCAGCGATAGAGATTTTGCTTTGGAATTCCTGGCAGCGGCATCTATCATGATGATGCATCTGAGCAGGCTGTGTGAAGAACTGATCATCTGGTCGAGCGGCGAATTCTGTTTCGTTTCGATTGATGATGCCTATGCCACCGGATCGAGTATTATGCCGCAGAAGAAAAATCCTGATGTCGCAGAACTCGTCAGAGGGAAAACCGGCAGGGTGTATGGGGATCTCATAACACTGCTCACCGTTATGAAAGGACTTCCTCTGGCTTATAACAAAGATATGCAGGAAGACAAGGAATGTGTGTTTGATGCTGTGGACACCATCCAAAAATCGCTGCTGGTCATCCGACCGATGCTGGCTACCATGAAAGTGAATGCCGATATTATGGCAAGGGAAGCTAAGAAGGGCTTTACCAATGCCACAGATTTGGCTGATTATCTGGCTAAGAAGAATGTTCCTTTCCGCGAAGCCCATGCGATTGTGGGCAGGCTGGTACTGGAATGTTCCCACAGGGGTTGTTCGTTGGAGGATCTGACGCTGGAAGAACTGAAAACAGTATCCGAATTCTTCGAGGAAGATCTTTATGAGGCTATTTCTCTTCAAACCTGCGTTCAGAAGAGGAGCGTTACCGGAGGTCCTGCACCGGAGGTTGTTCAGACAGCGATACAGTTTAGTAAAGAAAATCTGGATCAACTCAGGTGGTAAAAAACAATTAAGAAAACAATCAAGTGTAAATTTAGCACGAATAATGGTACATTTTGCTGCCTTCAGAGTATTAATCAAGAAATTTTAAGAATATGTTAAGAATATGTAATTAGAATGTAAAAATTGTGAAAATAACAAATAGCCGGCGATGCTGAAATGACGGTACATAGCAAAGAATGCTGACAGAATCCAACGGTCATCTTAAAATTTTGTGGATAAAAATGTGGATATTGTGGATTAAGTTAAAAGAATGGGTTTTAAAAAAATATAAAATTTAAATTTTATGTCTAAACTTTTGATAAATATTTGAATGATCATTAAACTATTGTGAAATAAAAAAGGAGGCCGTACCGGTGTGGAGTACTGAAGAAATACTGGAACGCCAAAAGCAGGTTGTGGAATGGCTGCGCGAGAAAAACACTGAGGCAAATACCAAAGGTTTGGTCTGCGGAATTTCCGGCGGTGTAGATTCTGCGGTGGTGGCAGCTTTATGCAAAAAAGCATTTCCTGATTACTGCCTTGGTGTGATCATGCCATGCCAATCAAATCCTGCGGATCGCGAGGATGCCTATTTGATTGCAGAGACCCTTGGGATGGAAGTGATCGAGATTGATCTCGGGGAAGCGCATGCAGCCATTTATGACCAGATGAAGACCGCTTTAAAAGCTAATCAGACGCCTCTGAATATTCAGCAAGCAGGACAAGGGAACCTTAAAGCACGGCTCCGTATGTCTACGCTGTATACGGTAGCCAATATCAGGGAGTATCTGGTTGTCGGGACAGACAATGCCCCTGAGAGCTATACCGGATATTTTACGAAATATGGGGATGGCGGCGTGGACCTCCTGCCGATCAGCTCACTTACCAAGACGGAAGTAAGAGCCTGGGCAAGGGCACTGGGCCTGCCGGAAAAAATAGCTTCCAGAACACCGACTGCTGGTCTTTGGCAGGGACAGACCGATGAGGGAGAGATGGGTTTTTCCTATGATCTTATCGATAAATATCTTTTGGGAGAAAAGATTCCTGACGATGTTGTCGCCAAAATCGAAAGACTGCATAAAATGAGTGAGCATAAACGGCAATTGCCCCCAACCATCGAATTAGAAAAACCGGAGAGGTTGGATTAGATGAAACTACGGATCGGATTAGATATAGACGGCGTCGTCGCGGACAGTTTTCCTGTGTTCACAGAAGAACTCAACAGGCAATACGGCAAAAATATTATGGAAATTGACAATGATGATATGTCGAAAATCTACGACGTTGACTGGAATGAACTTGACACCTTTTTTGACAAAAATATGGAAGTTCTCTTCTCAACACCGGAGCCGGTCAAAGGGTCAGTCGAGAGCATCGTTTCCTTAACAGAAGCAGGGCATGAAATCATTTATGTGACAGCCAGAAAGCCGGGAGCTGAGGAACTAATCACAAAAAAATGGCTTGAAGAAAAACAAATCCCCCCGGGTGAAAAGATATTCACAGGGGGGCTTAGCAAGACCATTGCGGTCAAGGAACACGGTATTGATGTGTTCGTCGATGACTTTATTTCCAATTCAGTGGAGATCGTTTCCATGGGCATTCCGGTGCTACTGATGGATGCGCCTTATAACCGCGGAAATCTTCCGGAAGGTGTCATCCGCTGTTATGACTGGAATGACGTTGTATGTCATATTGAGCAATTCAGCAGGAACGGTATTCGCCGGTGAAGAATATTTTTTTACTTAACGCGCGTGCCATATCTATGCAAGTTTACGAATAATAAGATCAAATCTTGAAGAACAGGTATTCCTCGTAAGTGAGATGCTGTTCATAGAGTTTCGTGGCCAGGTCTTGTCCGATATAGCGAAGATGCCAAGGTTCGTAGGTATATTCCGTCAGGTATTCTTTGCCCTTCGGGTAGCGGATGATAAAACCGAAACGATGAGCGTTATCTTTCAGCCAGACATATTCGTCCGTATCTCCAAATGTCTCTTCCAGACCGAAGTTAACGCTCTGGCAGGATACATCCATTGCCAGGCCGGTTTGGTGTTCACTTTCACCGGGTCTCGCACTGATTTGGTTGGCTTTTTCCTCGGTTCCGTACCGCCGGGTAAAACTCGCAAATAAATCCTGCTGCGTTTGATAGGAGCGGTAGCCTGATACACCATAAAGTATTACACCATTTTCTTTCGCAGCAGAAAATAATTCCTCGAGCTTCGCAGCAGCTTCCTGACGCAGCATTCTTTTCTCAGCTTTTTCCTCAAAAGTAAAAGAAATGTTGACTTCAACCAGATCCGGTGGAACATAATCGGAGGGAAGCTGATTTTGTTTATTCACTAAAACAGCGATGCTGGCAACATCGTGATAATTTATCGCCTCCTTACTCGCAGCGCCGATTCTTAGCATAAAGGTATCAATCGGAACGTTTTCTGCGGATGTTTGCGAACCCTGAGAATCAGGGGAAGCATCAGGAATGCTCATTTGAATACAACCGCTTATGAAAAAAATCCCAAATAGAATGACAAGCAAAGAAAAAATCAACTTATTTTTCATCGGTTTCTCCTGTATGAATCATTGAAGTTACTCAGCGGTCAGGAAACAGCGCTCAAGAGACCAAGTTTTGCCCTACTTTGTAAATATCACCCGCTCCGAGCGTAATAACGAGATCGCCTTCTTCCAGGGTTTGGTCAAGATAAGAACTGATTTCGTCAAGCGTTGGAAAATAACGGGTGGTAATTCCTTTTTCTTTCATCAAGTCGGCAAGTTTTGCTGAAGAGATCGGGTTGACTCCGGCTTTTTTTTCGCGCGCCGAGGAAAAAATTTCTGCCAGCAAAACCTCATCGGCATCCTGAAAGGCCTGAGAAAACTCATAAAAAAGTTTTTCAGTCCGGCTGAAGGTATGAGGCTGAAATACTGCCCGGATTCTTCTGTCGGGGTAGGAAAGCCTTGCTCCGTCCAGGGTCGTTTGGATTTCTGTCGGGTGATGGGCATAATCGTCAACAATAACTGCCCCGTGTTTTGTGCCAAGACGTTCGAATCTTCTTTTGGTACCATTAAAGCCGCTCAGCGCCTGAAGCACGGTATCCAACGATATTCCGAGCCGAGAAGTCAGGGCTATGGCAGCTAGGGCATCCAGAATGTTATGTTTTCCTGAAACAGTCAAATGCAGCTTACCTATATTTTTTTTATTCATCATCACATCGAAACAGCTTCCGTCATTATCGAAAACAACGTTTGCAGCGCTGACATCAGCATCGGCCGAGAAACCAAAAGTTGTAACCGTTGCTCTGGTCTTAATCCTATCTATATTCGGATCGTCATGCCAGATAATCAGATTACCCTCAGCAGGCAGCTTGCAGGCGAGTTCGGAAAAAGCGCAGACCACATCATCCAAATCCTTAAAATAATCGGGATGATCCAGTTCCATATTGGTAATAATCAGGTGCTCGGGAGAGTAATTTAAGAAGTGCCTCCGGTATTCGCAGGATTCGGCTAAAAAGAGTTCTCCCTGACCGGCATGGGCGTTGCCGCCAATACAGGGCACGTCGCTGCCTACGACAATCGTAGGGTCCAAACCTGCATCAAGCAGGATTTTTCCAGCCATGGCAGTTGTCGTAGTCTTGCCGTGAGTCCCAGTTACACAGACTCCTTTTTTCTTGGACATCAGTTTGCTCAGAAATTGAGGGTAAGTCAGTACCGGTATGTTAAGCTCTTTGGCCCGGCTAATCTCAGGGTGACTGTCGCAGTAAGCGGCAGAGGTGACAACCAAATCAGCGCCGACAACATTCTCTGGGTCAAAGTTCAGGACCTCAATGCCTGCCTTCTCTAATACAACGTCTGTAAAAAATCTTTGCGGCACATCGGATCCGGTAATCACGGCATCTTCTATCAACGGTGTAATCTGGGCAAGGGCGCTCATCCCGGTTCCTTTTATGCCAACAAAATGAATATGTAATTGCAATGTGCATCTTTCCTTCCGGTATTCTATTCCTATTACATTATACCCAAATATCTTGAAAAAGGTATCTGTCAATACGTAAATCAAAGATATTCTTCCTGAAAACAGTTAACATGAGAATTAGAGCTGTTCAGCCTTCCAACAATGCCATTAACCTCAAATCGGTAGGGAAAAGCCGCATTTAATATTATAATACAAATACGACTAAAATATAAGATTTATACGCATTTTACAGCTTAGTCTATAACTGCAATGTTTTGTCACAAGAAGGGAGGAAAAACGCAATGTCCGGATATGCAGCACTACCTGACTTTGAAATCTTAAATGGCCGGGAGCTTGACGGTCTTATCGTTAATGATAAATTTGTAAGTTATTACCAAGTAGAGTCTGCTCTTTATAATTATCCCAAAGTGTTCGAAGCAGGTGTCATCGTTAACAGCCAGGATGGTGAAAGCGTGATCCTCAAAGTATATCTTGCGCTCGAAGATTCTTTTTCGGCGAAGGAAGAAAGAGAACAATACTGCTCGGCGGTAGAACAGTACATCAGAAACAGTTTTTCATTTAAAATGCCCATCCGGGTTTTAATTCGTGAAAAACTACCAATGACCAGATCTGGGAAAATCCTACGCTCTGTTCTTCGCGATTATTAAGATAAAATATTTATAATTGAACCAAATTTAAACCAAAAAAAGACCTTCTTATAAATTGAAGGTCAAAAAATGAGACTAAATGAGTAAAACGAAGACAATATAATAATAATCATAAAATACACAAAAATCAATAAATAATATAACCAGATTATCCATCTTAAACCATAATACCGACGAAATTGTGGTTTGATTTATAACTGGAAAAAATTAATATTTTGATTTAAATAAAACAATCGAGAATCAACAAATCAAAATCAACCTGCGAATATTATTGTCTGAAGCTGCAAAAGATAGTATTGGGAAAAGGGAAATACCGTAAGGTAAATAACCTTTTTCGAAGGCTATCCGCCCTGTAGCGGAAACAGATACCCGGTCAGTTAAGCTACCGGGTATCTTCATGATCACCATGTACGGCCTAATGCCGCAGTGTCATGGATAACAAGGAGCACAAACTTTATGCCTGATTATTATTGACGTGGATTTTACCGCGGGAGAAAGAGAAGAAAATACCAACAGCACAAAGGCAGGCTGAGATCAGAAAAGCAAGGCGAATACTCTGTATAAATTGCGGATAGTTTTCAGGGGTAATCTGGTTTTTGCCGACAAATATGGAAATCAGCAGCGTAGCTGTAGCCATACTCAGCATCTGACCGAGAACCCTCATCACAGATACTGAGGCGGAGGCAATCCCGTAATAATGCTTATCTACGGAACTCATGACTGCATTGGTATTGGGAGAAGAGAATAAGGCAAATCCAATACCCAGCACCATCAAAGCAGCGATGATCAGGAACAGAGAAGTATGCGGGCCGATAAAGGAAAGAAGAAACAAGCCTGCGGCTGTTCCAGCCATGCCCAAAGAGGCAATATTGGCAGGTTCTTTTTTATCGGAAATACGTCCGGCCAAAGGGGAAATTAAAGACTGGATAATAGGTTGGATGATCAGGATGATTCCGGCATGTTCTGAAGACATACCCTGGACGTACTGCAGATATAGACTCAGAAGAAAAGTTACGGAGTACGATCCAGCATAATTGATCAATGCTGCGACGTTGGAAAAAGCAAAAACCCGGTTATCCTGAAAAAGCCTGATTTCTAACACGGGATTCGGGACCTTGAGCTGGCGTTTCACAAAGAAAACAAAACAAACAATGCTGAAGAGGATCAGGATAATCCCGAGAATATCGGGTAAAATGCTCGAACCATAGATAAGCGCAATCAGGGTAACGGCGAAGATCATACTGCCTGGAATATCCAGTTTATCATTTTTGGCATCGGCCCAATCGCTCTTGACATATGTAATCGTTAAAACCGTGATCAGGACCCCCAAAGGAACCAATACCAAAAAAATGCTTCTCCAGCCCCAATACTCGGTTAAGAATCCGCCTAGAAAAGGCCCGACAGCAAGTCCTACATATATGGCTGAAACATTAAAGCCCAGGGCTTTGCCGCGTTCCTGTGGTGGAAAGACCGAGGTGATCAGCGCCATTCCCGCAGTTGCGATCATCGATGCACTAATTCCCTGCAGGACTCTCATCACGATTAATAGTTCAATATTTGGGACAAAACCTGAGATTAACGTAAATGCAGTAAATGAAATTATCCCCCATTTATAAAGCCTGGTCCGGCCAAGGATGTCGGCGAGTTTGCCGATAGGAAGAAGAAACACAGCCGAAGACAACAGGAAAGATGTCGCAATCCAGCTTAAAACGACAGCATCTGCTGCAAATTCCTTTTGAATTGCAGGCAGCGCGATATTGATCGATGAAATCATAAATGGAGTCAGAAAAGAACCTGCGGTTGCCATAAACAAAAGGGTGCGCTTAACCGTTTTGCTGTCATCGTGGGTGTGGTCATGACGTTCGTTCATAAATACTCCTTTTTGGTACATTTTTTGACCCTTGTTCCTTTTATTAAAACAAAAACACAAGTCCTAAATTATTATAAATGATTGTTTCTAAATCGTAAATTAATGTTTTGATGTATAAATTTTACATTTTAACGACATCCTATTAATAATTAACTTTTTAAGGAGGTTGTACATGAATATCTGGCAGAAGATTGCCCTTGCAATTATTATCATCGGGGCCATTAACTGGGGAATGATTGGCTTTTTCCAATTTGATCTTGTCAATGCCCTCCTCGGGGGGATCAGTCCGCTCCCTCCGAGAATCGTCTATGCGCTGGTCGGACTCAGCGGCCTGTATTGCATCACACTCTTATTCGTACCGAATCGCGAATATGAGAGAGAAGGACGGATCCAGCATAATCCTTAACGAGTCGGCAAAATTACTTAATAAGTCCGACAGGAAAAAGGAACCGAGTATCTCGGTTCCTTTTTCCTGTCGGGTTTTAGTCTGCATTTACAATGGTGACAGGACATAGGTGTACAGTCTTTTATTCAGCAGGTTGTCGGGCGGGAATTTTTTGGTATTTTTCCCTTGATTCTTTGTAATACCTGTTAAGTTTCCTAAGATTAACCGTCCACAGGTAAATGATATACGGTAAAAACAGCGTAAGCAGAATCGGAATTTCCGACATCAGAATAAAGTCAAAAAAACCGTGAAGCAGGATAGGAACATATAAGGATTTTCTGAGGTAAGCTCTTTCAAGATGAGGATGATTGGAGAACTTTGCCAGGGAAAGGTAGTATCCCATCGTCACACCAAGCAGCACGTGGGTCGGCACTGAGAATATTCCTCTGGAAAGGCCTACATACGGGTTGGCTGAAAAGTTTACAAGGACATACATGATGTTCTCGACTGTTGCGAAGCCAAGCGCGGCAAATACGGCATAGACAATTCCGTCTAGTTTTTCATCAAACGCCGGATTCCGATAGACTGTCCGCAGGACGACTGCCCTTTTGAAAAATTCTTCGGTCAATCCCGCAACGACAAAGGCATTGAAAAAAGCTGCCGCTACCCCGGTAAAGATGTTCACGGATGTCAGAAATTTTTCAAACAGCACGATCGGGATGACTGCCAGCGCTCCCAGGATAAAAACTTTTATAAGAAGATACAAAGGCTCTTTATCGAAACGGTCGGTATAATAGACTGCCAGGGCTAGAGCAATGACCGGAGTAAGTGCAATTACCAATATTCGCAGATCTAATAGCAAAAAGACCACATCCTTTTTTGTAAGTTTATCTCCTGTGAAGTACATCTTCAACATGTAAGCAGCCTGAATATGTTAAATTTTATTATTTGCAGCCGGAGCATTAAACATTCCTTATAAATTTTCTCATTTTCCCACATTTTTGATTATTTTACCCTTAACAAATTATTTTTCTTATGTTATACTGTTAAAGCTTATGGGTTACCAAACATGCCGATGTGGCTCAGGGGTAGAGCAGCTCACTCGTAATGAGCAGGTCGTCGGTTCGATTCCGACCATCGGCTCCACAAGAAACATAGACACCGCAAGGGTTTGCGGTGTCTTTTGCTTTTATATTTTCTTCTGCAATCACTTAACTTCTGCAACTCTTCTGCAACGTAATTATTTTTTCGTTTTTTTCATCCTTTGGCGGCTTCTTCTTCCTTAGATGGCCGTCAATTTTTGTTGCTGCCTGTTCTTTGAGTTTTCTCCGAACCCGGGTATATATTTTTGTTGTTCGGATATCTGTATGGCCTAAAATTTCTTGAATAACTCTGAGATCTTCGCCGTCTTCCAAAAGTATTGTAGCGTAAGTATGCCGAAGGGCATAAAGCTTAACAGGGGGGATTTCGCATCTTTTTAAACAAGCTTGGAACGATCGGTAAAAGTTCCGGTAATCAACTGACTCTCCTGTTGGAGTTGCAAAGACATAACCTTGATTGTTGTATTGGTCTCCGGCAAGGAGCCTTTCTTTGATCTGTTTGATCCGATGTAGCCTCAATGCAGCGGCTACTCTTTTGGCTAATACAAGAGTTCTTTTACTCTTTTTAGTCTTAGCTTCTTGGCTTATAACCTTTGTCTTCCTTTCATCATCCGGATCTTCATTTAGTACTCTTTCCCGCGTCTCCTCTATACTAATGGTCCTGTCTTTAATATCAACCAGTGGCCATTTTAAAGCTATCATTTCCCCTGGGCGCATTCCGGATCCTATAAGGAGAATAAAGCCGGCATAATAGCGATAGTTCATAATCTCTGTCAAAAATTTACTCATCTCGTCATCAGTTAATGTCTGGGTTTCTTCAGAATCTAGCGAAGGTACATCAATACCGTCAGCAGGATTAGAAGAAATCTTTTTGAGTTTTTTAGCCTTTTCGAGAATACTGTGGATTATTCGATGAGCCTTAATGATCGTGGCCGAAGATAAGTATATTTTTAGCTTTTGGGTACTGACTTGATGAAAGTCGGCTATTTTTTGGATTGAGTAGACATCTGGAATTTCCAAATTCTTTTCCCAAGAAAGATATACGTCTAAATCAATTTTAATAGCTTTGGATATATCTTCTTCGCTTAAATCTTTTTCGTTTCGTAACGTTCTTAGTATCTTGCCAATCCTTTTATCTTTGCGAGGAGCCTTTTCCATGTTATTTATCATCAACTGAATTAAGCATGGATCCTGCTCGAGCTCATATAAAGTGTAATCACCTAATGCTGGGAAAATATGATTGCGAAGTTCAGTCTCATATCCACGCCAGGTTGTATCTTTAATTTTTGAATAATTCTTTTTCCAAGTTGTCGTCCAGTCCCGTAGAGTAATTTTAGAAGGATGAATATATTTATTCTTATTCACTTTATCAAGTGCTTCGGTAATTTTATCTGCAACTTCTTTTCTGGTTTTTCCTGTAAATGTAGGCCGATAGGGTTTCCCTGTATTAGGGTTTTTCCCAGGGAGGGTAATTTGTCCTTTATATCCGTATTCATAGGCCCAGATCGTACCCTCGTTGTTGCCCCTTTTTCTCTTTTTCTTTTTCTTTTCAATGTCAGTCATGGAATACGCCTCCTTGTTAAATACAGCTTATATTTTTCCTCTGAATTCAACTACTTTCCCCAATATCATTACTGGGAGAGTCTCAATTTCTTTGTTTGAATAAAACTTTGTAGGATATGCCGTATTCCATGCCTGGAGAGTTATACCTGTTTCAGCCTTGTGTATTTGTTTAACGGTAGCTGACTCTCCGTTGATTAAAACAATCCCGATATCTCCGCTATCAATATCAGGTTGTTTTTTTATAATGAGAATATCGCCCTTCTTAATTCGGGGCTCCATTGAATCGCCTTTAACCTTTAATCCAAAGTATTCGCCATTTTTTGCTAGCTCGATAGGAATATCTTCGTATCCGAGAATATCTTCGTGGGCCTCAAGGGGGAGACCGGCGACTATCTCTCCTAAGACAGGTATTTTTGTATAAGGTTTAAATTCTAAAGGTGTAATGTTTTCAGATATGCTTTTCAGAAAGAAATGACTATTAGGAATTTCTTTAAGAGTTTCATCAGGGAGAATGAATTTTGGGACTATTATTGGCAGATCTGAATCAACTATCTCAAATAGAGCTTTAACGAGTTCTTGTTGTTGCCAGGAATCCATTAAGTCGAAAGAAGATTGATTTTGGACTATATCACCAATCTTTTTTGCGGATGCTTTTTCTTCTTCTGATAGGATCTTCATATTCGCTGTAAGATACATAATAATCTTAGGGAAATAGTATTCCATAAAGTTTTTAAAGGATTTTCTGGTAACGAAAGGCAACTCAAGGATTGACTCGCCAGCTAAATTATCAAGAGAAACGCCGAAGTATTTAGCAAGAACTTTTAAATATTCAAGGCCTGGGCTCGCAATATTGTTCTCCCAAGAACTATAGCGAGCTCTTTTAATATTCAAATCATTTGCAACTTGGTCCTGGGTTAATTTTTTCTTCTCTCGGAGTCTAACTAATATTTCACCGATCATAAAACGGAGCCTCCTTACATTTTGATAATATTTTTATCAAAAACTACTTGACGATAATATTTTTATCAAATATAATTTACCAGAGAGGTGAAAATGAGTGAGTGCAAAAAGAGAATATTTTTCAGA
Organism: Dehalobacter sp.; assembly: GCA_023667845.1. Classification (NCBI taxonomy): domain Bacteria; kingdom Bacillati; phylum Bacillota; class Clostridia; order Eubacteriales; family Desulfitobacteriaceae; genus Dehalobacter; species Dehalobacter sp. The sequence continues at coordinate 121,160 of JAMPIU010000050.1, forward strand.
ATGCAGAAAGAAAAAAGGTACCCAAGGACAAGTAGCCTTGGAAGTTGGGATATCTAAAGTTTATTTAAGAATGATTGAGAATGGCACTTTCATGCCTGGTCGTGATTTGATGTTCAGATTATGTAACTACTTCGGAGAACCATTAGAAAAACTATTCCCAGACTTAAGCAGTAAGTGTGAAGACAGATACAAAGCGATAAAATAATTATCTCAAGTCAATTATATGCGATAATTATTTTATCGTCAATACCATTTTAAATATTTGAACTTTGGCTCGGTGTTTTTTTACTCTTTAATGATAATATTATTATCAATTTATCATTTTTTTTATACATAACAAGTGGAGGAGATGAAATATTCATGGAACCAGCGAAGCTAATTGAATTCCCGAATCAAAAAAGAACTGAAACATTATTAACGGCGCAGCAAGCATCCCAAGAGTTTGGGATAGGTAGGAATAGGATATATGAACTCGCTCACACCGTTCCTAAAACAGGATTTCCGGCTCTTTGGTTTGGCCCAAAAACGGTTAAGTTTCCGCGTGAAGCACTTCGCGAATGGCTAGGAAGCGAACGTGGGAGACAGGCGCTGTTTCAGGCAATGAAATCAAGATGACTTGTTTTGTGGCTATTGCCTAGGAACCAATCTGGGCGATCGGCACCGGCAAGAAAGGAAGGGGTTCATTTTATGGCCAAGCGCAAACGAAACCGCAATCGGGAAAGATTGCAAACCATTATAGCAACCAAAACAAGTTGCTTCATTGAACGCAGGACAGCCCAGGAGCACGACAAAGAGCGCAGCAATAAACTCATTGAGCTGCTTTATATAAATGGAATGCTGAAATAGGAAGGAGGTAAAAAATGAGATGGCACAGACAAAAGAAGTCAACATCATGGAACTCGCAAAAGGGGCAATCCTGGAACAGATTGATCATGCTATGAAGCTGGTCATGGAGAATATCCTTGATCCGAATACTGAGGTTAAGACTCCCCGAAAACTCACAATCAATCTGACTTTCAAGCCAGACGAAAGCAGGGAGATCGTAAACTGCTCTGCGCAGGCCAAGCCGACACTGGCCCCGATCAAACCGATTGTTACCAACATTATTGTTGAAGCAGATCGTGAAGGAAATCCGATGGCTGCTGAGCTTACCAGGGATAATCCAAATCAGGTCACAATGTTTGCCGAATCTGAGGAACAAAAAGTTATTAGAATTGCTAAATAAATTTGCACTAGGAGGAAAGAAACCAAAATGATTAAAGAAGCGCTTCAATATATCCTTTCCCTAAAAGCACCGGAGATTTTTGAACATGATGGCATGACATTTGCCGATAAGTCTCTAAACAAGATTCCGGAAATTATTCCGCATGGGCTGCAGACAAGGAGCCTCGCAAGCTTGGTTAACCTGGTCTCCGGAGAGATTGGACATAAAAGACTTGCTGACAGAAAAATAATTATTCATGTGAAAAGCCCTACGGAGATTTCTGTCAGTTCTTCATTCGGCGCAAATCTTGATCGTTACGAACTGTACTCAGCGGTGGCTGAAGTTCCCCATATTGTGTTAGGAAAATTTGTTGACTTCGAAGCCATGAATATTCAGTTAAAGAGCTGTTTCCTGGAAACACCATCCCGGGATGATCTCATTGCCTACCTAGGAAATATCCAAGAGGATGCAGTTAAAACAAGTTCTGATGACGGATTTTCCCAGACTACTGCTGTAAAAACCGGAATCGCTTCCGTCTCAATGGTCCCTCTTAAGCCGATTGTTCTCTTGGCGCCATATCGTACATTCATCGAAGTAGATCAACCAAGAAGTGAATTTCTTGTTCGCCTACAGACAGGTTCAGGTGTTGCACTCTTTGAGGCTGATGGTGGAGCTTGGAGAATTCAGGCAAGAAAGAACATCAAGGAATATTTTTCAGAAGAATTCGAAGATCTTATCGAAGAAAATCGGATCATTATTACCGAATAACCATGCCGGAGTATGTCGGCAAAAAAACAGGACAAAGAAAAAAGCTCCGGTCATTGCACTGGCCGGGGCTCCGCTAAAAAAACTTATCTTAAAACTAATTATATGAGGATTGGGGGATTTTGTAAACATGGATATCAGACAATTCATGCGAGATATGGAGAAAAGCTCCAAAGAAACCTTTGAAAATATGCGGGAAATTGTATTTGAAGCAGTCTATGATTCAGTCCAATTCAGCCGCAAGGAAATTGAGAAGCAGCTGGATGTAGAAGGTTTTTCCAGAAATATCATAGCCATTCCGGAGAAGATCCGGGTCCAGAAAGAGATCTGCAAACAAACCCGTACTACCTTTGAAGAAGCCAAAAGCAACCTGGTTAACGCTGAGTCGATGATTGCCGCGGTGATCGCAGCAGAAACAACCGATGCCGGGAAACAAAAATTTTCTAATGATACGACCCGCCGGGCGGAGTTGGAGATCCGGAAGAAGCATAATTTTGAGTACCAGCAGGCCTGGGGTCCGTACAAGGAAACCTTGGACGAGATGGATGCTGAGCAGTTCAAACTGGAGCAGCTCTACGATGAGTTAAAAGCCTATCAGGTAGTCGGTGGTGTGCTGGCGGCAAGACTGAGTTTGATGCGGCTGGAAGTGTAGGGAATGCCTGAAATATTTTTGCGTGTGACAATGCCAGATCAAAGCAAATGGGACGTTCCGGCAAAAATTATTGCTGACAATAGGGCTGCGTATTATGCCAAAATCGATCCAGAAACCACCTATGAGGAAGAATTCGAGTTCACCATGACAGATGATCATGAATTGCGTGATTGGGCAGCCAACAACATGGATTGGGATGAAGTAAGCGAACACGCCGAAAAAGTCATTGAAGAAACCAGCATTGACTTTCAAGAAGGCTGGTTGAACGGTGAAAAAGTGGTAATCGAAAAATAGTAAACGGAGGAGAAAAACATTATGACAGAACAAAACGCTTTGATAATTCCAGGAGTAGACACCACCGGTCTGACTGAGGCTGAAAAACAAGAACTTGCGGTCGTGTTAGGCCAGAACTTTGAGGAAAGCAGGGACGGAATCGACTTTCGTCCCCAGAGATACAAAATAAATAAAGATGCTCAGGTCTTTGTCGATCCTTTCGGAAATTCCATTGATGAACTCGTAGCCGCTGTGCTTTATAAGCAAAAGGTTCGTGGCTGCTGGGAGGAAGGAAATAAGACTCCTTTATGCTCTTCTTTCGATGCCATAGAAGGCATTGATGGAGACGGGAACAGAAGAAAATGCGCCAGTTGCCCCCAGAATGCTTGGGGTTCAGGGAAAAAGGGCAAAGGGAAAGCATGCAAAGAAATGAGACGTCTTTTCTTAATGACTCAAAATAACGCTCTTCCTATTCAGATTTCTTTCCCGCCGACTTCTATTTCTCCAATTGATAATTTCTTCTCGGCCAGGCTGACAAACCGGATCCCTGACATTGCCAAAGAAGTTAAGTTCTCTCTTACAAAGCAGACCAATGACGGATTTGACTTTGCAGTGGCGATAATGAAGAACGGTAAGGACTTTTCTGCCACTGAAATGCTTGATTTAAATAGGCTTCGCAGTAAGTTCGTTGAAGGCTGGAAGCATATTGCGATTGATGATGACGAGTATATGCAGGGCGCAGAAAGCGGTGTTGATGATGGACAGCCTTATTAAAAGGATAGGGTCTATCAAAATAGCCAACTTCCAATCACATAAGAGCACTTTAATTGATTTTGCCAATCATGGTCTGACGGTCATTACCGGGCCGTCAGACTCCGGCAAGTCTGCAGTGATCCGTGCGCTGCGCTGGGTGTTTTACAATGTCCCGCAGGGCAGCGACTTCATAACCGTTGGGGAAGATAAATGCGTTGTGTCAGTGATCTTTGAAGGCGGTACCGTAGTAGAGAGGATCAGAACCCGTGGTGGGATTAACCGCTATACCGTTGATGGCCAAGTTTTTGAGGGGTTCGGTACCGGAGTTCCTATAGAAGTCCAAGAGGCTACAGGGATCCGGAAGCTGCAAATCGGAGACATTCATTTTATGCTCAATCTTTCTGAGCAGCTAGACGGACCGTTTTTAGGCAAGTCCGTACCTGGATCAGCTCGGGCAAAGGTACTGGGTAAACTTGCCGGTACAGAAGAAATCGATTTTGCCGGCAAGGAAGTTGGAACTGATCTGTATAGGGCTAATAGGCAAAAAGAAGGTATCACCAAAGATATTGAATCAAACCTTAAGGCTTTGGATGAGTATTCATGGATCCCAGACAGGGAAAGGCAGCTTGCCACTTTACAAATCATAATCGAGAACACTAAACGCAATCAGAGGTCTGTTGAAACCCTTCAGGATCTATCTCGGCAATATCGGGACCTTTCACAGCAAGCGGTCAATCTGCAAACCACACTTAAGAGATTGTTACCAATTGATCAGGGACTAAACGCAGTGGATATTGCTCAAATTGAGATCCACAAAAGGAATAACCTCACTTCTCTATACCAAGATTACGAGAAAGTTATGGATCTGACATCAGAGTCTATCTGCATGCTTGAAGATCTCAAAGAAATTGAGTCAGCAAATAATTGTCTAGTTGCTGCTCAGGAAAAATTAACGAAAGGGAAAACGCTACTTAATTGCTGGAACCGGTATTTACTGATTGATCTCCAAAAAGATGCTAACCAAGTAAAAATCAGAGGACTGGCAAATCAATATGAAGCTGTTTTCCCTTTGTTGCAAGCTGCGGCTGAATCTGCCGAGACAGCCACTAAGGTGAGTAATATATACGAATTGTATAGTCAGGCTAATCATGGAGTTGTATCTATGAGGAAAACAGTTGAATGCCTATTAAGTCTAGATAATGTAATGGGCACTATGGAATTAGCCACAGGGAAGAATTTTGATCTGGGAGTCATCGAAGAGCTGCAAAAAAAGTATTCTGACTGGGTTAATACAGAGTCGTTCGGGAGAAGTAAGATCACAACTCTGGAAGCAGAAGTCGAGGCGCTGGACGCGGAGTATATCACTTTTATGAGTGATCTGGGCACTTGCCCAACCTGCGGGGGAGAAATCAATATTGAAAAATTACGGGAGGTAATCTGAGATGGATAACTTTGAAAATAGAATCAGCAGCCTGAAAAGCAGGCTCGAAGCAAAGAAGAACGAGAAGACCAGGGCAGAGGCAAACCTGGAAATGGCCGAAAAGCAGCTGCAGGAAGTGGTTGGGAAGATCAGAGATCTCGGCTACGAACCCAATGATCTGCCTGATGTGATTGCTCAGCTCGAACAGAGTGTTACCGATAATCTGGCCGAGGCTGAGAGGATCTTGGCTGAAACAGAAATGATGAAAGAAGCTGTCGCATTATGAGCATGACAGTCTTTGATATTGAGAATCAAACGGCCAAACTCAAAAGCAATTTGGATATGGCCAAAGGAAAAAGGGATCAGCTTTCCGAGCAGCTTCGTAGTAAGCAGTCAGAATTGACATCTGTTAATAGCAATGTTTCAACCTGGGAGCAGGTGCAACTCCTGCTCTCCCGGTCCAGTGAATACGCCAGAGAGCAGCTGAAACAGAAAATTGAAGAGACAGTAACTGCAGCTCTCCGGAGTGTTTTTGAAGATCCAGGAATAAGTTTTTCAATCGAACTTGGACAGTCAGGCGGTAATCCGACGGCAAACTGGCAAGTAATCTCTTCCTATAAAGATTATGAGGTTGCGGCCAACCCAGAGGATGCCAGAGGCGGGGGGGTAACGGATGTCGTGTCCTTAGCTTTGCGGCTTTCCCTTCTGGAACTGGCTAGGCCAAAGCATGACGGTCCGGTGATCCTGGACGAGCCAGGTAAGATGATCTCTCGGGAATATCTCCCGAATGTCGCGGCTTTTCTATCAAAGTACGGAGAGAAAACCGGGAGACAGATCATCATGATTACCCACCATGGTATCCTGGCTGATGCGGCGGATGTTGCCTGGTATGTTACGCAGGAGAAGGGCATCAGCAGAGCCCAGCAGATTCTTGGGGGTGAGATGTGATGAGTAACATGTATCACGATGGCCTGAAGATTGTAGTTACCGGTGATCTTCACTTCCGGAGTGAGAATCCAAGAAGTAGGAAAGATGCCTTTGAGGATGCTATGTTATCTAAGCTCCTGGAAGTGTTTCAATTAGCTCAAGAACATGGTGCCGAAGCAATTATCATTCCTGGAGATATTTTTGATACTGCCAATGTCGGATTAAAAGCGATCGCCAAATTAGGGTATTGCTTAAATACATGGATTGATGAATTCAACGTACAGGTTCTAACTATTTCGGGAAATCATGACTTACCAGCAGGAAATAAGGCAGCATTAGAACGGACGCCTTATGGATTGCTTAGTAAGTTAGGATTTATACATGACCTTGAGGAAGAGAACTTCGAGACGCATTTCAATATTAACTTTGGAGATATGAAGGATGTTTACTTGACCGTTTCGGGATGTGGATTCGATTTTCAGACAGATACTTCCGAAGGGGTAAAACAATATTCGACAGATCGCTATGATGAAGATACCGTTGGAATCCACGTCGTCCACTCCATGCTCATGGCCACGCCGCCGATTACTGGTATGCGACACGCCATCATCGATGAGGTCGAAACAGATGCAGACATCATTATCTCAGGCCATTACCACGACGGCTTCGGCGTTATCCGACGGAAAAACGGAAAACTGTTCATCAATCCAGGTGCCCTATGCCGGCTATCTGCCAGCGAAGCCGAAATGAAACGAACCATCCAGGTCGCGTTGCTCACCGTCCGGAGTAAAACGGATTTTGAAGCTGAGCTTATCCCGCTGCAGTCCGCGCGGCCGGCAGATGAAGTCCTTGATCGGGAGGCCATTGTCGAGAAGAAAGAACATGAGAACTGGCTGGAAACGTTTTTTGAAAGCCTGCAACAGGACGGCGAGGCAAAATTTCTGGAAGTTCAGGAGATTGTCGAAAATATGGCCAACCTTGAAACGCTTTCTCCAGGCGTAAAGGATGAGGCGCTGCGTCGAATCAGCGAAGCCCGGGAAAAGCTGGGGAGGGTTGCGGTGTGAAAAAAGATATCAGATACCTCATAGTCTCGTTAATAATCCTAATTGTCGTTGGTTTTTTTCCTCTCCTGGGCTTCATTTCGATGAGTCAGCAGATATCAATCCTTAGAACGGAAAACCAATTATTGAAAGAAGATCTGCAAAAACTTAAAGAAGAACATGCAAAGCTTAAAAACAGCCAGACTGAGCTCGATCAATCGGTTGACAGTTTTCTGGATACATGGAAGATAGGGATCTTCGAAGCGTCAGCATATTCACCTTTAGATGATCGCAACGGATTAAACTCTTGGGGGGATGGTACGGCAATGACTTCAGGAGTAAGTACGGCGGAAAACATTGATTCAGGAGTATCTGTGGATCCGAGCATAATCCCGCTGGGAAGTAAGGTTTACATCAAAGGAATCGGTTGGCGCGTTGCTACAGATACCGGTGGGGATATTCAGGGATACAAGTTGGACATTCCTGTGGATACATTTGAAGAAGGCATAATATTTGGCAGAAAGGATGTGATTGTCGTATGGCAACAGAAACAGCCCAATCAACAACTCTAACCGGTACAGTGACCGGTGTCAGATTTCATAACCCGCAAAATGGCTGGTCCGTATTGACAGTCAATCCAAAAAACAAACAAGAAGATTTTGAAGAGTTCAACCCGATTTCTGTTGTTGGAAGCTTGGCTGCAGTCCGAGCTGGGGATGAGTATTCTTTCTCCGGTTCATGGAAGCAGCACCCACAGTATGGAAAACAGTTTCAGTTTGAAAAGGCTGAGGTAGTTCTGCCAAAAGAAAAACAGGGAGCCATTGCATATCTAGCAACGCTTGCCAGTGGTGTAGGCTTGGCCAAGGCCAAAAAAATTGTTGATATTCTTGGGGATGATTCTCTTCAAAAGATCATTGCTGATCCAGGAGCATTGCTGCAATTTGATTTTCTCACAATTGCCCAAAGAGCTGATCTGACAGAAGGACTCATGAAGAATACGAATCTGGCTGAGCTTTCCTCGCTTATCTGCAGAGAAGGTGTGGGTATGGGGACAGCAAATCGAATTTATACCAAATACGGTGCAGAAAGCGCCAAGATCGTAAAAGAGAATCCTTATATTCTGGCCGATGAAGTCTATGGAATCGGGTTCAAGGTTGCTGACCGAATTGGTCTTTCGGTAAATATTGCCCCTGATTCTCCGTACCGGGTTGAGGCTGCCTATCAATATGCATTGAAGGAAGCCGGCAATGATGGCCATGTTTTCCTCAGGCCCAGAGACACTATGATTGAGATCGAGAAGTTGCTTGGCAAGCAGTCAATGATCTGTGTCGACCATATCCGGGATGCCTACATTGAGCTGGAGAAGCGCGGGGTAGTGCACAGGGAAGGGGATGCAATTTACCTTACCTCAATGCATGAGGATGAAGTGCAGCTAGCTCATGATGTTATGAATTTAGCCGGGACTCTGGGACGATATTTTGACCAACCTCCCGGAAAGATGGAAAGCATTATAGAAAATATCCAGGAGAAACTGGGCGTCGTATACGCGAAAGAACAAAAAGAAGCTATCATCAACGCATTTAAGAAGTCACTTTCAGTTGTTACTGGTGGCCCTGGTACCGGGAAGACGACGGTTATCAAGGGGATCATTGAGGCATATTTGAACCTTGCCAACGAGCAAGTAAAGAAGCCAAGCGAAACTATTATGTTGGCAGCTCCAACCGGCCGGGCAGCCAAGAGAATGGCGGAGGCAACGGGAATAGAAGCAAAAACAATACACCGGCTGCTCCGATATAATCCCTTTGAAAAAGGATTTGAGTATAATGCCGCTAACCCGCTGCCTTCAGGACTTCTGATTGTCGATGAATTTTCTATGTGCGATTTAGAATTATCCAAGTGCCTTTTTGAGTCGGTATCGAATGATATGGTCATGATCATCGTCGGTGACGTTGATCAGTTGCCATCCGTCGGCCCGGGGAAGGTCCTGGAAGATATCATTGAGTCAAGGAAGGTTATTACTACCAGACTTAAGTTTAATTACCGGCAGGCATCAGGGAGCCGGATCGCTCTGGAAGCATCCAGAATTGCAGAACAGGACGATTGCCGATTATACCAGGATGAGCAGGATTGGAAAAGTATTATGAACGATGATCCGGAGCAAGCGCTGGAACGCATCAAGGATGAGGTAAGACAGGCCAAGAAGGATGGCCTGGGCATAATGGAGTTTCAAGTTCTAGCACCAATGAAGAAAGGGATCATCGGAGTTGACAACTTAAATGAGGTTATCCGGGAAATTGTGAATCCGTCCGGATTTGGAAAAGCAGAATACAAGTACGGCAAAGATCGGTTATTTCGCTTGAACGATAAAATTATGGTTATGAAAAACAACTATAATCTTGGCGTGTTTAACGGGGATATTGGAATCATTCAGGCTATTAACGGCAGCGAGATTCGCGTCAATTTCGATGGGGAAGAAGTAACATTCAATGATGAAAACGTTAATATCCTTACTCTCGCCTATGCCTCGACGGTTCATAAATCTCAGGGTTCTGAGTTTCCGCTGGTGATTATGGTCGTGATGCGGAGTCATTACATCATGCTGCAGAAGAATCTATTTTATACCGGCATCACCAGGGCGAAAGATAAGCTGATTCTTGTTTGTCAGGAAAGTGCTGTCAAGCGTTGCCTAAGTAATAAGGACAAGAAAGAGCGATACACGATGCTTAGGAATCGGCTCATTAATCTTAATAAATAGTACAGCATAGATAAATGGAGCTGGAATTTTCCTCCCCAGCTCTATCCCCTCATAAAAGGCGGTGATAGATTGTCTCGCAGTCTCGAAGAAATAATTAACGCTATCAATAACATAGATTTTTTCAAAAGATACGGTTTTATACCCACCAAAGAAAAGGGAGGAAAAGCCGAGGGTGAATGCCCATTTTGCCATAAGAAGAAGTTCAGCTTAAACACTGAAAAAGGACTTTGGCAATGCTTTTCTTGCAAAAGGCATGGAAATCAGATTCTATTCCTTGCTCAGCTGCAAGGAATAGGCAACAGCCAAGCGGTCAAGGAAATTAAGCAGTATTTAGGAATCAGTGAAGAGCCGCCGGCTGCCGGACGGAGAAAACCTAAAGGCAGTCAGGTGGAGAAGAATACCGCCCGGGGCAGTGAAGGTGGTCCTCCAGGGGAGGCATCAGAACAAGAACTAGACGCAGCGGATTCAGAATATCCGAAGTCGGACGTGGCGCCGTCAGAAAACAGGTCGGACATAATACCGGAGCCGACAGAAGATAGCCAAGAGGATGGCGAAGAAAAGCATCCTTACGAACGGCTCATAGAACTTGCAAAGCTTAATCCGGAGGACCGGGAAAGCTTAAAGAAAAAGCGCGGATTTACGGATCAGATCATTGATGAGTTTCGGTTCCGCAGCGGCGGAGATTATATCCGGGAAGTCATATCGCGGCTTCAGAGGGAGTACGCAAATGAGAGACTTCTTGAAGTAGGAATCCTCAGGGAAGTCAATGGAACACTTCTTCCGGAAAAACAGTTGCTTGATAACAGAATCATCATCCCGTATTTGGATGAGTACGGAAAAGTGTATCATCTTAGGCCTCACAAATTAGGACTTGGGGACATTCCGACGGAACCATATTCCCGATATTTTCTAAAAGATCATCCCAGAAAGGTTGTACTGACAGAAGGGGAATTTAAAACAAACGCACTCTATGCCTGGGGGATCCCGGGGATCGGCGGACCAGGCACTGGATCCTTTGGTGACAAGAATTTTGACCGGTTGGTTTATCTTCTCCAAGAGTTTGATGTCAAAGAAGTCTGTATCATCTTTGACTCTGAGGAAAAAGGAAACCCGGCGTATTCAAACTTTAAAGAACAAGTCCAAAAGCGCTACGACACGCAATACTGGTCGTACATCATGGGCTACAAGCTTCTGCAGGCTGGGTTCAAGACAACAATAGGCTGGCTTCCTGCAGAGTGGCGGATTGATGGGAAGATTGATTTTGACGGAGCTCTCGCGCAGGGTCGGACAGCTGCAGAAATCAAGAAGGTTATATCGCAGGCAAAAAATCATAAAGAGTTTCTGGCTTCCATGGATGAAGACTGCCAGAAGGTTATCAAAAAGAAAATCGCCAAGCATTTTTCAAAGAAGAATGTCCGGAGAGAATTCAATAAGTACATTACGACATTCCACGGACCTAGTGGCCAAGAGATTGATAAAGAAATCAGTAACTTTGTGATTGATATCAAATCTAACTTCTTTACCCAGGGCAATGTCATCCGAAATGTTCAGCTTGTAAATACTTACGGTGAGGCTTCGGAGATATTCCCAATGGAGTCCACGGCAATGGCCGCGGCGGATGCTTTTAAGAAGTTCGTTATGGGTAAAGGAAATTATGTTTTCAAAGGTAACGGGACAGATCTTACAAACATTTGGGAATATGAGTTTCTGAATAACGATGGAGATCTGATCTACATGCCGGAGCAGATAGGTTGGATTGAACAGCATAAAGTTTGGCTCTTTGGAAATATGGCCATAAAGAACGGGAAGGTTTACCGACCGGACAATGATGGGATCATCTGGGTGGAAGGTAAGGGGTATAAGCCACAGAGTTTCAGTGTAGGCACGTCTGAAGGACGTGGAATAACTGAAGATTCGATTCCCTGTCTTGGTGAGAAAGATATCAGCATTCAGGATATCGCTGATAGGATGCGCCATTCAGTTGGTGGATATGAGGCTTACGTGGGAATTGGTTGGGTAATTGCAACGATCTTTAGTAAGGATATTTTTGCAAAGTACAAGTGCATGCCGATTTTGTTCCCCCATGGAAAAAGAGAATCAGGAAAATCAACCTTTATGCGCTGGATCATGATGTTCTTTGGAGTTGAGACGGAAGGGATCAGTGTCGGAAAGACTACGACGGCAAACTTTATTGCTCGGGCTTTATCATACTGGAGCTGCATGGGGATCTGGCTGGACGAGTATCGGAACGAGCCTGGTGTTATTGAAAAAGACGGGCTCTTCAGGTCTGCCTACAACCGGCAGCTTTCTGGAAAAGGTACGGCAACAGCCTTCCAGACAAAAGGATTCTCAGTTCATTCGGCGATCGCAATATCTGGGGAGGAGCTGCCAAAGGATAATGGGTTGTTTACCCGATGCATCCCGCTGCAGATCAGCGCCTACAAGCGAAATCGTGATTACTATGAATGGCTTAACAAGTCTTGTGAATATTTTAGTTGGTTAACTTTTTATCTGATTAAGAATTACGAGATGTACAGGAAACGGATCCTTGACAACATTGCAGAGCTGAAATTGGTTCTACTGGAACGTGGAATTACAGACCGGACAGCAGAGAACTGGGCAATTTGTGCAGCATGTTTTGATACGGTTGTGATGCAGGACGCGGAGTTTATCAAGTGGGTTGAGAAGTCCTGCCAAGAGATCAAACGAACCGGCGAAGAAGACCATATGCTCAATCAGTTCTGGACAGACGTAAACTCGATGATTAGCTCAAATCTGTTGGGTGAAAAACATCTAAAGATTGAAGGAAATAAGCTTTATGTGTGGCTACAGGGGGCATACAACGAGTGGAGCAGCTACTTCAGAAAACGTACCGGTCGCGAACCGTTTGACTTGCAATCTATCACAAAGTATTTGAAAGAAGAGCCTTATTGTAAAGACGTTTCACTAAAGGTTCGGATTGGGAAGGTTCCAAGGAGGGCTGTAGTGGTTAATCTTTCAGAAGCTAATGAAATTATTATGGAAATAGCGGATTCATTAGACGAAATGGGGCATAACCACTCAACCACCGATGAAGATGGATATTAAATATATTTCAGAATTCGAAATAAGCGTTCCACCTGTTCCACCACCGTTCCACCACTTTTCAATTTGGTGGAACGCCTTTAAAGCCAGTAATACCAACGGATTGAGGGTTTGCCGTTCCAGCGTTCCATCAAAAATGCAACATTTTACAAAATAGAGTTTTCTTTGGGGAAATAATCACAATTACCAAAATATTTCCAGACAATTATTCATCAATATTTACAAATACCAAAAAACCCGAAAATTGTGGAACGGTGGAACGGCGATAAGCTAAAGCCTTGACACGTCTGGCTTGAGAGGCGTTCCAGTAAAAATATGGTAGGTGGAACAAGGTGGAACGCCTGGAACGGTCAGAGAAGGGAGTTGACGTCGTGAGTAGATACTCAGAAATGATAAATTCCGATTCGAAAAATAGTCCAAAGCTTGATTCTATCCAGTTTTCTGCACCACAAACATCCGATCTCCAAGATGATCAAAGGAAATATGGATACATTGACCCCCGGGTCGACAAAGCTGTGGACCATAAATACTGGGAAGATCTCCTTTGGAATTGCTGGCACATAGAGAAAGAATTGTATTATGTGCTGCATGGAGTGAGATGCGGAGGCGGAGAGATCACGTTAAATAGAAACAGTTTCCGGTTGCTCCCTGGTGAATTCAGCGCAGCGGAGTGGGATCAGTTGAAAAGTGTTCATCTTGATCCGTATAGGGATAAGCTGATCGGAATCTTAAAGCTATCCAGGGCGATGAGGGTTACCGAAGGCGTGGATCTGCCGGCGGAATGGATGAGTGAAAAAGTTAATAATTTACCGGTAACGGAGACACAGTCTGAGCAGGGGGTGATGTTTGATGGCTAAGCCATGGACATCTGAACAAATAACCTATTTTGAAAGTAGTTGGGGAAATAAAAGCCTTAAAACTATCTCTAAAAACTTAGGTAAAAATGAAAAAGCCGTTGATGCCTGGAGAAAAAGACATGGATATGAAACAAATACAAAAAGTCATCACGGTATTCCTGTTCATGAATTTGCGGAGGCCATGGGCGTTTGCCCTGAGACAATTTATGATTATTGGATCAAAAAGGGGCTTCCTGTCATCAAGTTCTTGCCTGGAACCAGATTAAGCAAAATAATGATCAATTTAGATCTATTCTGGCCGTGGGCAAAGTTGAATCGTAAATTCATTGACTTCAGTAAGGTTGAAAAGAATGCTCTCGGTAAAGAACCAGAATGGGTTGAAGAATGCAGAAAATATGATTTTTATGACAGGGGCAAAAAAGGATGGGAACGTCCGTGGACTAAGGAGGAAGAAGATAGACTAGTAGCTTATCTTATGACGATGAGGTACACGTTCCGGCAGCTGGCAACGTTATTGAACAGGACAGAGCTTGGTATACAAAACCGGCTCTATATCATCGGAGTAAAATATAGGCCATTGCCTGAGACACGCAGAGAATGGACGCTGGAAGAAACAGAAAAGCTTATTGCCATGGTTAAAAGTAATATATCGACGACAACAATTGCGAACCTGTTAGACAGGAATCAGATATCAATCAAAACAAAAGTTCAGAGATTAAAAGCAAGGGGGATATTGGTTCATGAAAAATAAGCTCACAGACCTGAACAACCACTTATTTGCTCAGCTGGAACGGCTTGGAGAAGAGTCTCTTACCGGAGATAAGCTGCTCGAAGAAATTGGAAGGGCCAAAGCAGTTACCAATGTAGCTCAGCAAATTGTCAATAATGGAAATCTGGCACTTAATGCCATAAAAGTCAAAGAAGAATTTTTCCCAGATAGTAAAGCCCTTCCTGAAATCTTTGAAGGCGCTATACCCATCCCGCAGGATTCACGTGGCAGCGCCAATTCAAGAAAGATCCCTGAGAAATTAAAAATCGATTATGAACGGGACTAGGCTATGAAAAAATACTCTGAAGAAGTTAAGGCTTTTATTGAGCGGAATGTTGATGGAATAACAACAAAAGCTCTTGTCGACTTAGTTAATAATGAATTCGGCACCGACTTCACTGAAGCAAAAATGAAATCATATAAGCATAACCATGGCCTAAAAAGCGGAACCATGTGCGGAATTCCTGCCGGTATGCCAACAAAGCAATACCCAGACAACGTTCGGAAATTTATTAAAGCGCATTATGTTGGTGTTGGGCATCAGGCTATGGCGGATCTGTTGAATGAAACGTTTGGGACGAGCTACACCAAAGAGCAGATGAAAAACTTTTATTCCAGGTTCAATCTTGATAGCGGATTGACCGGACGCTTTCAGAAAGGCCTCATCCCTCATAACAAGGGGAAAAAAGGTATTTCCTATCCAGGGATGAAAGCGACGCAGTTCAAAGAGGGAAATATGCCGGTAAACTACAGACCGGTTGGATCCGAAAGAATCAGTGTTGATGGATATGCTGAAGTCAAAGTTGCGGATCCAAGGAAGTGGAGATTAAAACATCAGGTTATTTGGGAAAATGCGAACGGTCCAATTCCTAAAAAACATGTCGTTATTTTCGGTGACGGGAACCGGGGTAACTTCGATCCGGACAATCTGATTTTATTATTACAAGCACAGCTTGTTCGAATGAACCAAAAGCATTTGATTCAGAATGACGCTGAGATGACCCGGACGGGGATAATCATCGCCGATATTTGTAACAAAATTGGAGAACGGAAAAGAAAGAGGAAGTGATTGAATTGATTTTTTATCTTGGAATAGATCCATCGTTAACTTCACCAGGCTTCTGTGTTGCCGGAGACAAACTTCCATGTATCGAGTCTACACATTTTAAGAGTAAAAATACCGGCTTTCAAAGAATAATCGATATCCACAACGAGGCTGATGCTTATTTTATGTCTTGGATCCCGGAAAAGATCATTATGGAGGAGCTGCCGGCAGGTTCGAAAAGCCCCTATACAATTGAACGGGCGGAGCTGGTTGGGGTAATTAAAAACAGAATTTACCGGCTTAATTTATGGAATAAGTTTGTACTGGTCAATCCTTCAACGCTTAAAAAATTCGCAACCGGCAAAGGAAACTGTGATAAGCCGGCCATGATCCTGCAGGCCTACAAAGAATTTGGAATTGAGTTTGTAAACAATGATGAGTGCGACGCCTTCTGGCTTGCCCAGGTCGGCCGGGGCATGGACGGGCATTGGGATGGGTTAAGCCGGACGAAGATCCGGGAAGGAATCATTGAGAAGCTGAATGGTATTTAGCTTGAAAGGGTGAGATAGATGGGACTCCTAAATTATACAACCAAAATCGATGTCCATACGACACTTGGTGAGATCCAGAAAACACTGGTCGAGCATGGCGCCAGGAAGATCATGCAGGACTTTGACGAGAAAGGCAGGATCAAAAGCCTGAACTTCTCAATGATGACTCCGCAGGGTGAAGCCGGGTTCCGGCTGCCGGCAAATGTTCCGCAGGCTTTCGAAGTGCTGAAGCAGCAGAAGAAACAAGGGAAGATCAAAATTGTTCCGGATTATGATCAGGCCGAGCGAGTTGCCTGGCGGATACTGAAGGATTGGATCGAGGCTCAGATGGCAATTCTGGAGACAGAAATGGTCCAGATGGAGGAAATATTTTTTCCGTACATGTTGGATCGGAGTGGAAAAACGTTCTATCAGGCTTATCAGATGAGGCAGCTGAACTTGGGAGGTAATGAATATGATATGTGATACCTGTAAAGCCAAGGGGAAAGGCCGCATTTATACATGTGCTGTTTGCATGGAGGACGGTTGGTTTGAGGGGAAAGATGAAAAGGGCAATTTGATTCAAGAAGACCAAAAAGAGTATTGCATTTCTTGCCAAATAAAAAGCCCAATGGACTATACTTTTTGTAAAGACGGAAGCCTGCACACTGGGGGAGTCATAAGGGAAATCAAAGAGAAATAAGGAGCACATTTATGACAAATGACGCAATTACCATAACACGGGATTTCCTTGAGCTCCTGAATCTGATCGAGAAAGAATGGCCGGATTGGTGGGATGATGTCAAGAAATCCGAAGGGGAGATCCAGGATCTACTCCACGAAATAGAATTTACTAAATTTGATGCTTGCCACGGATATCAGCTTTCCAAACAGATCAAGGCTGTCAGGCAGCACCGGCGAAAAATGAAAGAACAAATTGAAGCGCTGCGACCGCTTAAGGAATATGTGGACAATAATAAGCAATTGAAGATCACATTGTATAAGGTTTTGAGTGCCATGGAGAAGACAGTCCAGAATCAAGGAAGTCGGATATACACTCCGAGAGTACGGACAGATATGGAACAAATCAGGGCCGAAAGGGTAGGGGCAGGAGGGGAATAGATTGGACGAAAATAAAAAACCTCCCATTACATCAAGGGAAGAGATCCAAGGGTTCTTCGAAGAAGATCAGAAGATCGAGGATGAACTGAAGCTTAAGAACGTGGTTCAGGCTGGATTGGATGCAAGAAAAGGTTTTAACTCTGCTGACATCTCTCACCTAATATATTCAAGTAATCGGGAATTCTGGGATTGGTGGTGTCATACAACTTCCCCCAATATTCACGAAAAAGAAGTTATCCCGGGTGGTGGCGGCGTGGTAAAAGGCAGCGGCAGTAAAAGTAAAGGGAAGAAGGATAAGAAGGGAAACAAGGTGTATGTGGATCCTTGGTCGGGGATATAATTTTTGAACAGGTTTTAGAAAGTATTGACAATCATACTTATTGACTTTAGAATAATAGTTGAGTGGTGCGCCCTGAAACAGGGCGCTATTTTTATTGGCTTTTGTAATGATTAAAAATAAAAATAATAATGAGCCTTTTTTGAGGCTCATTATTATTTTTATTCTTTCTTTGTGGTTCTGGGAAACGCAATTTCTTACGTTTCCCCACCCTTCATTATCGAAGGATGATGGCCAGTGCTACAACTAGAGCTACGGTCATAAAAACCACAAAGTATTTCATGGTCAACAACCCCTTTATTAAATTATGCTTTAATATATTCAAATCATCATGGGTTTATTACAATAGAGACAAATGAGACGAAAACGGCAGGTGGGGTGATGTGGCAAGAGCGAGAGACCCAAATCGCAGTAAGGCAAAAAAACTTTACATTGCCGCCAAGGGTGAAATTAAACTTAAAGAGATAGCAGATCAACTGGGGCTCCCTGAAGGGACGATCAGGGGATGGAAGAATAAAGATCGATGGGATGCGGAGCTTAACGGAACCGAAGTGCAAAACGGAACGAATAGCGGAACGTTCCCCAAAAATACGGAACGGAACGAAAATAAAACGGAACGCTCCGAACGAAAAAAATCTTTTAGAGAAAAATTAAGAGAGCAAGACATTGAAGACGATGGTTTAACCGAAAAGCAGCGTCTTTTTTGTTTGTACTATATTAAGTCGTTCAATGGAACCATGTCAGCGATTAAGGCGGGGTATGAACCAAGCCGGGCACATGTGACAGCCTCAGAACTGGTAAGAAATAGTAAGATTGCAGCTGAAATCCGTCGCCTTAAAGGAATGGTTATGGAAGAACTATTCATTGATGCTATGGATGTTCTGGAACGCTACGTAAAAATAGCTTTCGCAGACATGAACGACTTTGTTTCTTTTGGCCAAGAAGAAGTTCCTGTCATGGGAATGTTCGGGCCTGTTGAAGTTGACGATCCTGAAACCGGCAAAAAAGTACCACTTACCCAGATGGTTAATGTCATCAGGTTCAAAGATTCCACTATGGTCGACGGCGGACTTATCTGCCAGGTCAAAAAAGGCCGGGACGGGGTAAGTATCAAGCTTGAAGATCGACAAAAGGCTTTAGATAAACTGGAGAAATATTTTGATCTCTTCCCGGATAAATTCCAGCGTAGGATTGAAGAAGAAAAGCTTAAACTTGCCCAGCGCAAGGTTGGCGATCTGGATCCGGATGAACCTGCCGATGATGGATTTATTGAGGCATTAAACGCCGAAGCCGGGAAGGTGTGGGACGATGCTGAAGAAGATTAAAAGAGCAGTATTCAAGTTCCATCCTTTTAGCTTGAAACAGAAGAAAGTCCTTACCTGGTGGTGTGATGATTCTCCGGTTAAAGATAAAGATGGGATAATAGCCGATGGAGCCATCCGTTCAGGAAAAACCATAAGCATGGCGCTGTCATTCGTTATGTGGGCTATGTACCAGTTTAATGATCAAAACTTTGGAATGTGTGGCAAAACAATTGGATCTTTCCGAAGAAACGTTGTCTTCTGGCTGAAAATAATATTACGGTGTCGGGGTTATCGGGTTGAAGATAAAAGAGCCGATAACCTGTTGATTGTTTACAGGGGAGATAAGGTCAACTTTTTCTATATTTTTGGTGGTAAAGATGAGCGCAGCCAAGATCTGATCCAAGGGATAACCCTAGCAGGCATATTGTTTGATGAAGTGGCTCTGATGCCTGAATCATTCGTGAAACAGGGTACTGGCCGCTGCTCCGTGGAAGGTTCAAAGTTTTGGTTTAACTGCAATCCTCAAGGGCCCTATCACTGGTTTAAGCTTGAATGGATTGATAAGAGAAAAGAAAAGAACCTGCTTTATCTGCATTTTACAATGGATGATAATCTCAGTCTGTCTGAAAAAATGAAAGACAGATACCGCCGGATGTATGCCGGCGTCTTCTTCAAGCGCTATATCCTAGGTCTTTGGGTTATGGCTGAGGGTATCATCTATGACATGTTCAATGAGGATGCCCACAAGGTACCAACAACGGATCGAGCCTATACCGAGTTTTATGTATGCGGTGACTATGGTACCCAGAACCCAACAACCTTTGGTCTGTGGGGAAAGAGTTCCGGGAAGTGGTACAAAGTCAAAGAGTATTACTATTCTGGAAGAGACCAAGGCAAACAAAAGACTGATGAAGAGTTCTATCAGGATCTTGATAAGTTTATAGGAAATATCAAGGTTAGAGCAGTAATCGTGGATCCGAGTGCTGCTTCTTTTATTGCCACAATCAAGAAACACGATAAATTCAGGGTTAAGCCGGCAAAAAATGATGTACTGGAAGGAATCAGAAACGTTGCAACTGCTCTGAATAATATGATGATCTTCTATAACGATTGCTGCATCAATACTTTCCGCGAATTTTACTCGTATATTTGGGATGATAAAGCAGCAGAGCGTGGTGAGGATAAGCCGAGCAAGCAAAATGATCACTGCATGGATGGTGACCGCTATTTTGTGAATACGATTTTGTTCAGAGGACCAGGACTCCAGGTCATGAAGTAAGGGGGAAAAGCGGTGTATAGCGTAATTAGCGATATAATCAAATCCAATAGTTCAAATCCTTGGAGTCTTGAAGAGATTATCCTGCAAGAGATAGTAGACTTTGAAGGTTCGCGGGAAAGGCAATGGATGCTGGTGGGAGATAGATATTACAAAGTTGAAAATGATGTCCTTGATCGTCAAATGATTCGGCATACCGAGCATGGCGATATCGAAGATCCAACCAAAGCAAACAATAAGCTTGCTCATGCCTCAGTCAAGAACTTGATTGATGAGAAAATCGGTTACTTGCTTACAAAGGAATATTCTTTAGAGACAGACAACCAGGCATATCTGGAGAAAATCAAAAATGTACTGGGGAAGTACTTTCAATACACCCTCTCAGGATTGGGATATGAAGCAAGTAACAAGGGCAAAGGATGGCTACAGGTTTATATTAATGAACAAGGTAAGTTTAAAGCAATGATCATCCCTGCTGAGCAATGCGTTCCGATCTGGACAGACAATAGCCATACTGAGCTTCAGGCCATGATTAGATTCTATGTTCAGGAAGTCTTTGAGGGAAAAGTCCGGAGATATATTACAAAAATCGAATATTATACCTCAGCGGATATTAGTTTTTATGTTATAGATGGAGATGCTGTTATTCCGGATGTAGAAGTCAATGAAGGAGGCCCAATCCCTCACTACAAAAAGGGTGAAGAAGGTAAGTCCTGGGGTAAAGTTCCTTTTATTGCCTTCAAAAACAACCGAATTGAGTATCCGGACATTCGTTATATTAAGAGTCTGGCAGATAATTACGATTTTTCCCGGAGTGATGTTGCAAACTTCATCGAAGAAGTCAAAAACCTGATCTATGTATTAAGGGGTTATGGTGGACAAGATCTTAAGGAGTTCATGGATGATCTGAATTATTATAAGGCAATCAAAATTGATGACCCGCAGGACGGCGGGGTCGACACCTTAAACCCGACGATTGATATCAACGCGGCGAAAGAACATTTTGAGCAGTTAAAACGGGATATCAATGAGTTTGGCCAGGGCGTTACGAAAGATTTAGATAAATTCGGCTCAGCTCCGTCCGGGGTTGCACTGAAATTTCTTTATGCTGGATTGGATCTTAAATGCAATCACTTGGAAGTAGAGTTTAAACAAGCTTTTGAGCAGTTACTTTATTTTGTGAATAGTTACCTTTCAGAAGCCGGTCAGGGGATTTTTCAAGATGTTGACGTTCAGTTAATTTTTAACCGAGATATTCAGATCAATGAAACTGAGGCTATTACAAACTGTATGAATTCCGAGAGTATTATTTCCGATGAGACAATTATTGCAAATCATCCTTGGACAACAGATGCACAAGATGAGCTGAAGAAAGTCAAAGCAGAGAAAGCCCAGAAACTAAAAGAGCAGCAGGCTTCTTTTGGTATGCCGGTAAACAGCGAGGGAGCTGGAGACGATGAAGGCTCGAACGAATAGTTATTGGGAGAAACGGGCTACAGAAAGGATGGCAGGATATGAAAAAGGTTCAGAACAGACCATCTCCATAGTCTCTAAGGCTTATGATAAAGCAGTTAAAGATATTGAGAATGAGATTGATAAAATCTTCAGTAAGTTTGCCAAGGACGGTAAACTTACTCCCGATGACGCAAAAGCATTGTTAAACAGAAGAGAAAGTGCTAAGGTGCTTGATGCAATCAGAGGGAATATTAAGGGAATCAAAGATCCGGATATAAAAAGGAAACTCTTAAACCGTCTGAATGCACCTGCCTATAAGGCCAGACTGACAAGACTTCAGGTTTTAAAAGAGCAAGTTTATATTCAGTCAAAAATTATTGCGGACGCTGAGATCCAGGCCAGCTCCCTTGGGTATATTGATACAATAAATGAAGCTTATTACAGAAATCTTTTTGATATCCAAAAAGGGCTTGGACTTGGATTTAATGTTGCCGCAATGCCGGCAAGAACCATTGAGACGATACTTAAAAATCCATGGTCCGGTGAGCATTTCAGTAGTAGAGTATGGAAAAACACTGACGTATTGGCAGAGAAGATCACCGAAGTCGTAACAGCAGGATTTCAGTCAGGTGCTGGGATCCGAAAGATGACCCTGGAACTTGAGAACATGAGTAATCTTGGCAAAATGGCTGCTGCAAGGCTGGTACGGACGGAAACAACGTACATGGCCAATGCTGCAGAGATGGAGAGCTACAAGGAAGCAGAGATTGAGGAGTATATCTATATTGCGACATTGGATAACAGGACTTCAGAGGTTTGTCAGGAACATGATAAGCAGCGCTATAAGGTAAAGGATGCTGTTCCCGGGAAGAATATGCCGCCGCTTCACCCGTGGTGCCGGTCAACGACCAGGGCTTATTTTTCGGATATAGATCTGCAGAGTATTGGACGCCGGGCTAGGAATCCGGAGACTGGTAAAACTTATCTCGTACCTGGCGACATGGATTATGGTCAGTGGTATGAGAAGCATGTTGTCAACCAATACGGAAAAGATCAAGCCGACGTGATGAAAAATAAAATTCTCAATAAGGTCAGCGATCAGAAACTTTATGTAAAATATAAAGCAATTTATGGGCAAGAAATCCCACAATCCTTTGAAAAGTTCCTGGAATTGAAGTACAATAAAGTAAAAGAGTGGAATGATCTAAAAGACCGCAAGCAAGAGAGATTGAATTCTCTGGATTACAATCCATCATTAAAAGGGTTATTTGGTGATTTGGAGACCAGGCTCTGGTACATCTCTCACGATAAGAATATAGTAAACCTTCTTGACTCGGATAAGGATATCAAAGATAGAGCTATGGAAGCTCATTCCCTTAGAAATAAATATCGCTCTGAAGCAAGATTGATGATGCAAAATAGAAAAAAGGCTGAAGAATTGGACATTATCAAGCCAAATCTGACTTTCGAAGAATTAGTCCAGGACAAAATAGATAAAAAAGGACTAACAAAAGATCAGGCATATTATGATATAATTAATACAGCTGGAAAAACCAACAAAGAAGTCAATTCTAAATTTAACATCGAGGGGTGAAATAGATGTTTTCCTACAATGTTTGTAACCAGACAGATAAAGAACTTTTTGATAAATGTCTTGATAAACTGAAGAATATTGAGGGAATGGAGATTGAAGAGGGCATCTTGGAGGACGTAGATGGAAGCCTGGTAGCAAAGTTCAGGTATAAAGATAAACAGGTGCTTCTGCAAAACGATGAAGATGTTGGTGCCCTGTATATCAAGTCTGAGACTGATTTGGAAAAAGTGTTATTTAATTAAGCGCTTACCCAGTAAAAGGTAGGTGCTTTCTTTATGCCCAAAGGGAGGGTAAAAAAGGTTTGAATATACCGGAGAAAGTGAGAATTGGTGGTACAAATTATGAAATCAGGGAAGAAGACCGGTTAAATGATGGATCCCGTTTGGCTTACGGCCATATTGACTTTGATCGGGCCCTGATTCGTCTTGATTCGAATCTTCAGGATCAGCAAGGTAAATGCAAAACATTGCTACATGAGATTCTGCACGGGATTGCCAAGCATTTCGAACTCGCTGTCGGAGACGATGAAGACACGATCGACAAATTAGCGAAAGGGCTGTACATGGTTATCTCTGATAACTCAAAAATGTTTGGTAATTAGGCTGTAAGGCCTTTTTCTTTTGCTCTTTTTGGTATTGCAGAGCATAAAGAACAAGAACCTGAAACTGGCACTGACCAGTATAAAAAAGTATGGAGGTAACAACAAATGGAATGGTTAAAAGATTTACTAAAAGCTTCCGGAGTGGAAGAAAGCAAAATTGACGGGATTATCGAGAGTGTCAACAAAGAAACTCCAAAATATCTGATTCCCAAAGATAAGTTCAATGAGGTCAATGAGGCTAAGAAACAGGCTGAGGACTCCCTTAAAGAAAGGGATAAACAGCTGAAGGATCTGGCCGAAAAGGCTAAAGGAAATGAAGTACTGGAGAAACAGATTCAGGAGTTGCAAGAGGCAAATAAGAAGACAAAACAGGAGTATGATGACAAAGTCAAACAGCTGCAATTTGATCATACTCTTGATGCAGCTCTATCCGATGCCAAAGTCAAGAATATTAAGGCTATTAAGGCGCTGCTTACCATTGACAACATTAAACTCGATGGAGAAAGCCTGATAGGCCTTACTGATCAACTTGAAGCCCTGAAAAAATCAGATGCCTATTTGTTTGACCAAGCTCTTGGCGGCCAAACACCGCCGAACTATGGTGGAGGGTCTCCGGGGGTAAAGAATCCATGGAAGAAAGAAACTTTTAACCTTACGGATCAAGGTAAAATTCTCCGTGAAAATCCGGAACTTGCAAAACAGCTGCAGGCAGCAGCACGATAAAAAATAAGGAGCGTGTAAAATATGCCAGTAACACAAATTGCGGACGTAATCGTCCCTGAAGTATTTAACCCATATGTTATTCAAAGATCTATGGAACTTTCGGCGTTAGCTCAAAGTGGTATTATTTCCAACAGCCCTGAACTGGATGCGCTGGCCCGCGGTGGCGGGAAACTGATCAATATGCCTTACTGGAATGATCTTTCCGGGGATGACGAGGTTTTGTCTGACAGCGGAGCACTGACACCGGCTAAAATTACAGCAGGGCAAGACCAAGCTGCTCTTTTTCTCCGTGGTAAAGCATGGTCTGTGAATGACCTTGCTCATATTCTTGCAGGGTCCGATCCTATGGCGGCAATAGGGGATTTGGTAGCAACCTATTGGGCAAGAAAACGGCAGACATTGCTGTTTGCAATGCTTAAAGGGGTCTTTGCCGCTGCCAGCATGTCCGGAAACGTACATGATATTTCTGCAGGAGCTGGAAGCACTGCGGTAATTTCCGGTGAAGCATTCCTGGATGCCAAGCAGAAGCTTGGAGACGCTTCTGATGACCTGACAGCAGTGTCGATGCATTCTGCTACCTTCACTACTCTGCAAAAACAAAACCTGATCGAGTTTATTCCGGATAGTGAAGCAAAGGTTCAGATTCCAATCTATATGGGTCGTCGTGTCATTGTTGATGATGGTCATCCCGTAGCTGATGGGGTCTATACATCCTATCTGTTTGGCCCAGGGGCGATTGGCCTGGGTAATGGAATGGCAAAAGTACCGACAGAGACAGACCGTGATAGCCTGGCAGGGGAAGATATCCTGATTAACCGGCAGTCGTTTGTTTTGCATCCTCGCGGTGTGAAGTTTAACGCTGCCAGCGTTGCCGGATCATCTCCGTCTAATGCAGAGTGCGAAATGGCTGCAAATTGGACGAGGGTGTATGAGAACAAAGCTGTCAGAATCGTAAAATTCATATACAAATTGTCCGTGTAAGAAGGGCCTAGTGCCCTTCTTACTTTTCCTTAAAATCGTTACAGTAAGGAGATGATATTGTGAGCGCAACGTCATTCCAAAGAATGAGAAGAGAGAAGCTGGAAGCTAAAGAGAAAGAAAGGATCGAAGCCGAGGAGCGGGAAAGATTAGAAGCAGAAGAAAAGGCTCGGTTGGAAGCAGAAGCTGAAGCTAAAGAGAAAGAAAGGATCGAAGCCGAGGAGCGGGAAAGATTAGAAGCAGAAGAAAAGGCTCGGTTGGAAGCAGAAGCTGAAGCTAAAGCAGAGGCTGAAGCGGCTGAAGAGAATAAATCAAAGAAGCAGAAAAGCGGTGAGGTAAATGACGCAACTGGAGAAGCTCAAAATCAAGCTGGGGATAGCGCTAGCTGACTCTGCAAAGGATGACCTGCTTAACCTATATCTCACTGACGCGGAAGAATTAATCATTGAACTGAGTCACATGGATGCCGTTCCGACCAGCTTATCGGCTGTTCAGGTTGATCTAGCTATTATCGCATTTAATAAGCAGGGAATTGAGGGGCAGACAGCTCACTCAGAGGGCGGAATTTCCCGAACCTTTGAAGATATCCCAGAAAGCATGTTGAAGAAGATCCGGAGCTGCCGGAGACTGCCGAGGTGATGACATGAGACTCAGACAACGAGATCTGGGAACCTATTATCTTAAAAGGCGTTTGCCTGTTCAGGATCCTGACGGTACCAGTTATGAGACTTATGAAGAAATACCAAACCAAATACAAGCCAGCATTCAGCCAGCAGGCGGAAAACTCATGGCAGAGATGTATGGAGAACGTTTGGCCTACATGAAAACTATGCGTTATGAAGGCAATGTTACCATCCATGAGGGGGATGGGATCTGTATTGCTGTACTCGAGACAGAGGATCCAGATTATAAGGTTGTGGGACTGCAACCCTGGGACGTAAAAGTATATACTCTGGAGAAGGTGAGATAATGGCAAGTATCCAAGGGATGGATAAGCTCCTAAAGAAGCTTGATTCATTGGGTGGAAACAGTACTAAGGCACTTGAACGCGGGATACTTAAAGGCACAAAGCTTGTCCAGGGAGATGCAAAGGATTTATGCGCTATTGGCGATGGGGATCTTCGTAATAGTATTCATACTGGGATTGAAACTAAGTCGGAGTCGGTAGTCGGTAAGGTATCCACCAATAAAGAACATGCGCCATATGTTGAGTTTGGGACCGGTCCAGTTGGTATGGCTTCGCCTAAAGATCTTCCTCCAAGTATCGCAAGTAAAATTCAGTATCGGAATGATGGCTGGTGGATTCATTCCAGCGACATTGATGTTGCTACTGCGGAGAAATATCACTTTTTTCGATGGGAGAGCCCGGATGGAGATGTATTTTATTATACCGAAGGTCAGCCAGCACAGCCTTTCCTTTATCCGGCTTTAAAACAGAATGAAAGACGAGTAAAAAAATTAGTCAAGGATGAGATAAAGAAAGAAATTCGGAAATTGGGTGAGCATTGATGTATGATGTTAAAACTCAAATCAAAGTATTGCTAGAATCGATCGAAGGAATAACGGTATCCGATGCTTATCCAACGGATTTCAAAAAACTTCCGCACATTTCGTTTTATGAGAGTACCAATTTGGATCCGCTAAAAATCAAGGCCAGCCCGTTATCGGATATTACGATTCAAATTGATATTTGGCATAACCGGTCAACCGGGAGCCTGGCGCAGCAGGTTGATGATAAAATGGCATCAATTGGATTCCGGCGGGAGTTCGCAGCAGATGTGCCGGATTCGGCAGTAAAACGAAAAACAATGCGGTTTCATGGTGTTGTTGATACTCGTAGCGAAATTGTATACCAATAAGAAGGAGTGAATATAAATGTCCGGATTACTTACAAAAGACACGTCTCTCAGCTATAAAGTCGCCCCGGCGTCAGAATTTACAGAGATAGATCTGCTCATGGAAGTTCCTGATCTCGGTGGAGATCCTGAAAAAGTTGATGTGACAACCCTGAAAGACGGGGTAAAAAAATCCATCCCAGGAGTAAAGGATCTAGGAGACCTGGGTTTCAAGTTTCTTTATGACAATTCCGGAGCGACGAGCAACTACCGGATCCTTAAAGGACTTGAGACCAATAATACTCTGGCTACTTACAAAGTTGAATATCCAGATGGAACGGGGCATCAATTTGATGCTTATGTGAACGTCAAGATGGATTCTGCTGCGGTTAATGCCGCTCTAACGTTTACTTCCAGCTTCAGTCTTCAGAGCGAAATCACCGTAACAAACCCAGTATAAGTTAAAAACTAATGCAATTTCTTCCTCGAAATGGTAATATGATAATGTATTACCATTTCGGAGGAGGAAATATTGATGTCTGTGAAATATTGTACTCTTTGCCAACGTCAAGTTGTACCTTCTAGAAGGTTCAGTGTTGTTTGGTTTTTAGTTTGGTTTATTCTTGGCGCTGGGGTAGGGGGAGTCGTCTATTTTATTTATTATCTATTGAAGAAAAAACAATGCCCTATCTGTCATTCGAAAACATTGATCAGTGTCGCTAAAGTTATTCCATCTAATAACTAGTGACAAAAATAATTCACAAACACGAAAGCAATTTAGCACTCTTTACAGGGTGCTTTTTCTTATGTCTTATATTAGAAATAGGAGGCAAATATATGAAATTTAAAGAGTTTAAGGCTGGGCGCGAAGAATATAGACTTCGGTTGGGCGCTGCTGAAATCGTTAATCTTGAGAAGAAACTTAAAGACAACCCTTTGAATGTCTTGTTAAATCTGGACGGTGAAGGCTTGCCCCGAACTGAAACGCTGTTGCTTATATTGCATGCTTCACTGCAACGATTCCAACATGGGATTTCTATCGAAGATGTCAACGATATCTATGACGAGTATGTGGAGAACGGTGGAACATTTACTGATCTACTTTCAGAAATGATTGAGGTATTCAGGGTGTCCGGTTTTTTCAAGGAGCCTCCGAAAAGGGGGAAGAAGAAAAATATGGAGGATGCCACAGAGTAAACAGCCTTACAGAATTGTTCAATGAACTGTATCCGATCGCATGTGAGTGCGGTGTGGATACAGTTTTTTATTGGAATATGACGTATGAAGAAATTTCTGCAGCAATTAGGGGCCGACAAAATCAGAACCTGAATGATATAAAAACTCAGGCTTTGGTTGCCTATCGTCAAGCTGATCTTATTGCCGCGCTAGTTGGAATCCGTTTCGGTAGTAAACAGCAGGCGCCGAATCTATTTGAAGCATTTCCGGGTATTTTTTCCGAAGAAGAAGTAAAACCAAAACAGCAAAACTGGCAGGTCATGAAAGCCAGAATAGAAACTTACGCAGCCGAAAGAAGAAAGCGTGGTGAGAGGAAACATGACACTTGAAGAATTGAAAGTTCTTATTACTGGGGAGACCAGTAATCTTAGGAAAGAAATTGCAAGCTTAAAAAAGCAACTAAACAGTGTAGATAAAGAAGCAAAATCTGCCACAAGCGGAATAAATGCTGCCTTTAAATCGATAAAAACGGGGGCTACTGTTACCGCGGTTATAGCTGCACTGGCTCTTATTGTTAAGGCATTTAGGGCAACTTTCAACATGATTAAAGGATGGCTTGATACAGCCGGAGAACTCCAAACGTCTTTACTGGGATTGCAAAGTATCCTGGAGGGGCAAGGGCGAAGCGTCAGCGGGGCGACAAAATTCATTCAAAGTTATATTGAAGATGGACTTGTTCCTCTTACTGACGCTGTTACAGCCTATAAGAACCTTGCGGCCCGCGGTTATACAGACGATCAGATTCAGGAAGTCCTTGGGCGTTTGAAGGATGCTGCCTCGTTTGGTCGACAATCCTCTTACACTCTTGGTGAAGCAGTCAAATCGGCTACTGAAGGCTTGAAAAATGAAAACTCCATTCTTGTGGACAATGCGGGCGTGACCAAAAATGTGGCAAAAATGTGGGAAGAATACGCCCAAAGTATCGGCAAATCTACTAACGATCTCACGCAACAAGAGAAAATTCAAGCAGAAGTCGCCGGGATCATGGAAGAGACTAAATTTCAAATTGGTGATGCTGCCAGATATGCTGCGACTTACAATGGCCAGCTTTCAGCTCTGAGTAAAACTTTAAAAGATATCAAGGTCAACCTGGGACAGGCATTTATGCCTATAGCCATGACAATTATTCCCCTTCTCCAATCTCTTGCGAAGAATATCGCCGCTGTTACTTCAAATATTGCTCAGTTTATGCAGGCGCTGTTTGGATCTGATTCGGCTCAAGCACAGAATGCAAAATCAGCAGCTAAAGCTTCGAAGGCAGAAACAAGCCTTGCTCAATCGACCAAGTCAGCAGGGACAGCAGCGAAAAAAGGGCTTGCAGCGTTTGACGAGTTAAACATCCTGCAGAAGAAGACTACAGGAGGATCCGATGTTGGATCTTCATCGAGCACAACAACGGAATCGTCTCAAAGCGATGAGGGAGCAACAGAGAACGGTATTCCTCAAGGGATACTCGATTTTGCCAATAAAGTAAGAACGGACCTGGCTCCAGTTAAAGCATACCTTGTAGAAATTGGTGGTTATTTTCAGCAGTTTTGGGGCAACATTCAGCCGGCGCTTAAACCGATTATTAGTTTTTTAAAAGAAATGTTCATCCCTATTTGGGCCACTATTAAATTTGTGGTTGTTACAGCGTTTGAATTCATAAAGGATGCGATAAGGGGAGCTTTGACGATTATACAAGGAGTCATCAAAGTGTTCGGTGGGATTATTAGCGGTGACTGGTCGATGCTTTGGGATGGTGTCAAAGACATCTTTAAAGGGTCTTGGGATATCATTTATGGCGTCATGAAGGTAGTCGCTGCGTTTATGCAAAGAATCATAAAAGAGATTGCAAATGCGATAAAAGTCACATGGGGTGCTTTATGGACTGATGTCAAAAACTCTACGTCAAACACTTGGAACTGGCTAAGTACGAAAGCATCTGCCATATTTAACGGCATAAAAAATACTGTTGTGACAGCCTTTACTTCAGCAAAAAACGTAATTGCAACAGCCTTTGAGGGGATTAAGCTAACAGTAAAAAATGCAATCAATTGGGCAATTACAAAGGTCAATTACCTTATTACGAAGATTAATAATATGGCCATAGTTGAAGGTGTTCGTGAATTAGCTAGCAAAGCAGGCTTTACGATCCCAAAAATTCCAACCATAACACCTCTTGCCCAGGGTGCCCTTGCATACGGGCCAACGTTTGCGATGGTTGGCGATAACGTCAACGCCGCTCACGATCCGGAGGTAATTTCTCCTTTATCGAAGCTCCAAGATATGCTTATCCAGGCCATTAATAAAACCAATCAGAATAACTATTCTGGTCCTTCAGAAATCGTCTTAAAAATTGGCGAAACTGAATTCGGTCGAGTGGCGATTAAATCTATAAATAACGTCCAGCGTCAAGCCGGCATAACACTACTGCAAGTCTAGGAGGGATACCATGCTACTTAAAATTAACGGCGCCGAAATCGCTGCATATCCAAAAGAATTTCAGGTAACTCCCATGGACTTAGACGACGACGATTCAACCAATAGGACGGCTGACGGAACACTTTCCAGAGACCGAATAACAGTAAAGCGGCAAATTGAGATGTCTTGGAGCGCGATCACATGGACGCAAATATCTGCGCTTCTCACTGCGATGAGCGATGTATTTTTTGATTTCTATTATCCAGATCCAATGACTGGGGCCTATGAGACCAAAACTTTTTATGTAGGCAACCGGCCATCTCCGGTTGCGGTTGAGAAAAATGGTGTCCTTTATTGGTCCGGTCTCAAAGTAACGCTTACTGAAAAATAAAGGAGGGCTGAGAATTGTACGATGTATCAGAATTATTCAAAACTTATGTTGCTCAGCCCAATAGGGAAATGGAAGTAAAGGTTGTCATCGGAGCAGTCACTTATGATAATACTAAAGTGATTGAATTCACTCCCGAAGACAGCCTAATTGCTTCCGATGAATTTACGATCGGGACGGTAATACCATCAAAACTGACTCTTTCCGTCAAGACAACTGATACCATATTCACAAATGCAAAAATTACGCCTTCAGTACGACTGAATGGAGCAAACGGTTGGACAGAGTGGGTAGAGTTAGGGTCATACTACATTGATAATCGGGACTACAAAAATGGGGTCTGGACGTTCGTCTGCTATGACAAATTGATCACTACCCAGCAGCCCTACGTCTCATCCCTCACATATCCGGAAGCCATGCAGAACGTTTTTAATGAAATGGTTACGCAACTTGGTTTCACGGTTGATGCCAGTGTGGCAATCAATCCCGCATATATGATCTCTTACAAAGATGAAGATATCTCTATGAGGGATATGTTTAGTTATATTGCTTCGGCTCATGGATGCAGTATAAAAATGACCAAGAATGAAAAGCTGGCTTTTGTATCATTTCTGCCCGGTGCCACAAAAACTGCGCTGGGCACTTCTCATTATTTTGACTGTCTTCAGACAAACCCGGTGAAAACTTATACAAGGATCCTGCTGATATATAATACTGACGGTGAAACTCTGGAATCCGGTACCGGCGATGATGATCATACTCTTGAATTTTATAATCCGTTTATGACTCAGGCCATGTTGGATAGCGTATTGGCAGCACTAACAGGCTTCAGCTATACACCTATTCAAATGGATTGGAAAGGATTTGTATTTTTAGAAGTGGGTGATGCAGTTGAGATCACATTGCGGGATTCTTCTGTGATTTCATCCGTTTTACTCACAAATAAAGCGACGTTTAAGGGCGGGCTGAAGTATAAGTCAACAGCTCCATCGGTGTCTGCTCAGAAGAGTGAATTTAATTTTACCGGCACATTGACGCAACAGATCCAGAAAGCCGTTAAAGCAGATACTCCATATTATGGCGTGACGATCGGCCGGGCCAATGGGATTAAGGTTACGAAATCAAATGGTATTACTGAGGCTATTCTAAACAGCGATCTGCTACAGTTTACGAAGAACGGGTCGCCAATATTTTATTTCGATGAATCTGGGGATCTGCAGATAGTCGGTTTTTTAACAGCAGCAGGATTAAAAAATACAAATGGGGATACGCTCTTATCCGCTGACGGGAAACTATTGATCAATATGATTACTTCTCTGGGACAAAACCCATATATACTTCTATTTGATGATGATCCGACAGGCCCAGCAATTGATGCCACAGCGGCTAATATGGAGGGGCAAGGAACAGCCATACGCTGGAAGTGGGATTTAGAAAACTATTTGCTAATATCTACAGACTTGTTTGAATTTTACATGACATCTGTGGCTGCAGAGAATAGAATAAGCATTCAACCGGATGGCATTCACGTAGGAAGTAGGCATATGTTTTCTCTGTTGACAGACCTTGATTTTTATTCAAACGGTTTCAGAGCAACTTACGGCTCTGACGTTGTTGCGTATACCTGGACTAAGGATGGGAGCGGAAGAATAACCCAACTTGATGACGTGTATTCAACAAATGTAATACCAATAACCTGGAATGCGGGTGAGCTGTGATGAGCGATATTGATTTCCAAAACGGATTCCTGTGTGGTTTAGCAACCAGAGGACATATCAGCAGCGGAGATGCTTATTCTCCGAGGGTATGGAATACCGCAGGTGTTTATTCCTACTTCTTTATTGATTTCCATCAATCGGTAAATGATTTTTCAACCGGTATGTTTAAAGAAAGTTGTACTGTTTCGAGTGTTTCTGATATAACCATCACCGAAATAGAGCGTGTTTCTGCTGGAGTTTTTAAATTATACGGGGATATATCACAAGCCTATTTTGGAGTAACTGTTACTAATGAGATACAATCTTTGCTCACTTATAGCAGTGATGGTAACAACGTTAAGCCCTTTTCTGTGAAATTTGAAGTGACTGGTATTACACAAAACATCCGCACTAAGTACTTGTATGACACAACGGATTTCTTAGACGCTGTTGATTATCTTGGAGACCTGGTTGATACTTTTTCTGAAATTACTATGTTTTCGGCTATTACTGGAAGTTCGGCTTACGACAGCGAAAGCTTCGAGGATTATATAGGAGATTTAATTGTTAGCGAAGTATCAGTCACTGTAATTCTAACTTGAGGAGGTACTGTAATGATTAAGGAAAAAATACGCATGGAATTAGGAAAAAGAAACCCAATTCATGCTGAAGGCTTTGTTAGGATTGACTTAACAGATCCTATAAGTGGGAAAACAAAGAAAAGGGTAGAAGGCAAAAATATGGTGTTCCCAGAAAGTTTGTTCTCATCCTATGGGAGTACATGGCAGGAAAGAGTTTCTAATACTCTCATGTGCATGAATGATGATGCTACTGCACCTACTTTAGCTTTTCCATATTTAAGGGGGCAAACTATTGCTTACGGCAGACCGTCTCTGGGAACTCTAGGGACGTTCAGAGGCGCTTACAATGCAGCTAATCAGATATTGGCTGAACAATCTATGACTAAAACCAGATGGAAATTTCAATATGATTTCACTACGGCCCAAGGTAACAGTGGGACGATGAGAAATGTTGGTTTGACTACTCAATACTTAACAAGTTACCAATCAAGTCCGAATAAAAGGTTCAAGACATTGGGCGATTATACCCATGGATACTACACTAGCGACGGTAGATATAACTATAGTTGTTCTGGATCTGGAATCATTTCAAAATATGATCCATTTTTTAACACAACTACAACTATTGATGTATCCGCTATAGTAGGTACTATACAAAATAATTATAAATCAGTTGCATACGCTCCTAACACCGGTAAGGGATATATCTATATATACAGCGCAACTCCTGCAAACAGGCGGATGTATGTATTTAGCGATATGACATTCAGCACCCTTGAGAATACCTACTCTCCAACAATCTTGATATCTAACACTAGCGGTTATTCTTCATATGTTTACGGAAATTATTTATATTACACTCCTGATGGATCTAACCTATACAAAGCTGATTTTGTCAATAATATAGCTGTGGTAATGATTAACACCTCAGCCTATAACAATGCATCTTATACAGAAAGTAATTATGCTCAGAATAATGGTGCGATATATAATAGTTGTCCTATTCCAGGGACTAGTTATGTATTATTTGGTAATCAATACAGCGGCTCTGCTTGCAAAAGTTTTGTATTTAACCTAGCTAACGATACTATTATAGCTTTTACTGTAGGCATTACATCTAGCTATTATTCTACAGCGTTGGATATTCTTAACACAGAAAAAATGTTTTTAAACATAGTAAGTCCAACTCCCTTACACAATGCCGCTATATCGACCTATATCCTACCAGAACCAGTCACAAAGACAGAAGCCAACGGTATGACAGCAACCTATGAATTAGAGGTCTACTGGTAAAAAATATTTATGAGATCAAACGCCAAGGGGCGTATTTTTATTTTAAGGAGGATTGGCAATGGTTAAGACAAGAGAAGATTTTTTCCATACTAAAAAGGGTATGCCGATAGGTAAGGATCAACTGTACGGTTTGATTGTTGACCTTCTGGGGGCAGCGGTATTAGACGAAGGTGGAAATGAACAGGTAGGATCGCTTCAGTTATTAGATGGACAGTTAAGGGTAGTCGCTTCACAAAATGGGAGCTCTGCAAACTCAGTAGTGGCTACAATCGCCATAAACACAGCCTTATCAGCAGCTGTTGACTTAGGGAGTAGAACCCTGGTTGGTATCTCAATGCCTGCCGGCTGGGATGCAGCGTCAATAACCTTTGACGTATCAAACGATGGAATAAATTTTGGACCGATGTTTTTCGGTGGTTCAGAGTACACACTGTCTGAGGCTGCAGCGAGTAGGCGTATTACTGTAGACCCTCTATCCCTTCTAGCCTGGCGTTATGTCAAAGTCCGTTCGGGCATCAGCGGTACTACAGTCAACCAAACTGCCGCAAGGACGATTACACTCTGGACAAAACCGGTATAAGGAGGGGTTATTTTGAAACTACCTCTGTTCGCCCCTAAAAGCACATTGGTGCAGAATGGCTTGGTGATGAATTACGACTTCAGACAGAAGAACCTGCTGAAGTATAGTGAGGATTTCACAAATTCTGTGTGGTCAAAATCAACAGGATTATCTTTTATCAATGGGTATGACGACCCTTTTGGCGGAAAAAATGCTTGGTTGTTAGACGACCAAAGCACCACAGCAAGTTTAGAAGTTACCCAATTGATAACTGTGCCAAACGATGGATTAGCCAGAGTTTTTTCTGTTTATGTTAAACAAGGAACTGCGGAACAAACAGGTGTTTCGGTTAAATATACCGGAGGTACAAGCGTATCTGTAAACCCGGCCATAACATGGGCGACTAATACCATCTCAGGAACTGTGGCTAAGATGACACCAGTTGGAAATGGGTGGTATAGAGTACAAATACCAATTGTAAATAATACTTCTGGCAACACAGTATTGCAGCCAGAAATCTATGTATCAAAATGGTTAGCAGACGGTTCAACGACTGGTTCTGTTTATGTTGCCTTCCCTCAAGTAGAACTCGGCCCAGTTGCTACTTCCTATGAAAAAACCATGATAAACCAGACTTTGTGGAACAGAAAATTGGATAGTTATTCTGTAGCAAATTTAATTACAAATGGTAATTTTGCAAATGGTTTAACTGGGTGGACTGCTACAAATGCAACGGCAGCCGTTACTGATGGAGTGTGTACGGTTACTGGAAACGGTGTCGCCAGCAGTGTTTCTTTAGTGCGAACCAATGCTGGGGTCTTAGATGTGACACATAAATACTACACAAGACTAAAAGTAAAAGTTAAAAATGCCGTTGGGCCAACTATTAGAATTGATTATGATGGTAGTATAAATGGAACAAATAAGACTGTAACTAGCGTTACTAGTTCTATTGAAAATAATTTATACACACTTTCCGCTTTGGATACTCCTCCGGCAGATGCTACAGGAACATTTAAGGCTATTTTTACGCATGGATATGCTGATACAGCCACAGCTAATGGTAAACAAGCCGAAGTAACTGAGTTTTTCTGTGTAGATATGACCGCTTTATTTGGTGCAGGAAATGAACCTGCTACAGCGGCACAGTGCGACATGCTGTTCCCAATTTGGTTTGACGGCACAAGGGTTATGCAATTACCAAAATACAATGGGATTCTTGGGAGTACGACTGCTTCTGACACAAACGATGGGTATTGGAATGGTCAAGGCCTTGTAATGAGTACTGATGATTATATTAACTGTTATGTCACTAGTTTACTCGCAAGCAATACAAACGGATTAACAGTTATGGCTGTTGCTTATAGGGGTGTAGATACGTCTAGTGGAGTTTTAGTCGGTCAGTACAACGGAGGGGCTAATAAAAGGGAATGGGCTTTGGGCTTTAAATCATTTCAAGTACAAGAAGACCCTGCTCTATACGATGCTAATACTATGACCACTAATACAGGAAAATCTGGGACACATGTATCAACTGGTCTTTGGAAACCCGGAGGAAAAGCACAGCAAATTTATAATAATTTTGCTACTACCTCAGAATCGGTTAGTTCTGTTGCCGACATGGGAGATGCAGGTGCGGTTTTAGAGATTGGAAGATATAGCATAGGAACAACCTATATGAATGGTACTATGTACGGTGTTCTTATCTACAACAGAGCCTTATCCAAAGCAGAGATTTTACAGAATTACCGCTATCTCAAAAAGCAAATGGCTGAAAGGGGTGTCCAAGTTGCTTAAAGATGTGGACAAAACAGACAAGACTCCTGAGCAGATTAAATCAGAACGCAAGGCACTCTGGAAAAGGCCAAGTAAAAAAGAAGATAGAGACAAATTAAGAGACGAACGAATCATCGGGGCGAGGGGGGTCAGAAATGCCAACGGTAATAGTGTTTCCAAGTAAAACTGACGCCGACACTTATCTGCAGGAAGTGGCAGTTACCCCAGAAGGTGGAGTTTGGACATGGTATGACCCTGACAGTTCCAATAATGCTATCCAATACAATCAATCAACAGACGGAAGATGCGCAGTAGCACATAATTTCAGCGAGTCGGACAGGGCATGGTTAGAAATCTACCTCGAAGACAAGGCTCAATTTTATAATGAGCTGCCAAGTGATTGGCAGTATCGGGAAGAATAACTCACATTTTGTAAAAGTCCAACGCCAGCCGATGGCGTTATTTTTTATGCACGGAGGAGGCGGATTTGTGGAAAACACAACCTTAGCTGCAGCAGCTGCGTTGATAGGAATTGCGGGGACAATTAGCGGCGGTATTTTAGGGGTCACCGGATTTTGCCGAATAGCAAAAAAGGACCAAAAAGAAGAAAAAAAAGAGTGTCAAGAAGAAGGGCAGAAGGAAGGAATCAAAGAGGGGCTATTAAAAGCCGACACTGAATATATCCGCCGCCGGATAGATGATGTTCTCCTGGAGCAGCGAGAGACAAATAAGACCCTTAATGTTCATGCAGAACGACTGACGAGGGTTGAAGAATCAGCCAAACAGGCCCACAAAAGAATTGATGAACATATCGGGCAGGAAAGGAGTTGAGAGATCATGAGCATGCCTGTAAGGAATGCAAAGATAACTAACGCGTACCTGGATCCGAAAACCAAGGGAGATTACAAAAAAACCACCGTGAACCCGAACGGCGACCACCGAGGAATGGACATTATCGGTACGGACGGAACGTACGTCCCGACTTACGCTGCAGTAGCCGGGACCATCATCGCATCCAGCTATGATAAAGCCGGGTGGGGCAACTTCGTCATCCTGCGGACAACCGACGGAAAATACGACCTTATTTATGGCCATCATTCTAAAGTTTTGGTAAGCCAGGGAACCAAAGTCAAGGCAGGGCAGCAACTTGGAGTCATGGGCACCAGCGGAAATTCGACCGGCATCCATCTGCACTTTGAGGTTCGGAAAGCACCGTGGAATAACCAGATCCACGTCAGTCCGGCCACGTTCCTGGGGATCAAAAACGAGCGCGGGAATGTGGTTAGCTTACCAACTGCAACGACAACGACCGGCAAAACATATACGGACGTTGTCCTTTGCAACGCAGGAGCCGACGAAAGAGCAGCAGCATACCTGGCTGATTGGTTGGGGACGGAGATTGTACTTTTGAGCAAAGCCAGCACAATCAAGGTCACAGGCACCGCCTATATTATCGGCAGCAGCGCAAAACCGTTTGACAATACGGTAAATATTGTCGGCGCCGATCGGTTTGATACCGGCCTGGTTGTCTTGCGGGATTACTGCAAAAAAGCCATCAAAGTCGCCTAAGGAGGAAACCCATGAAAGTAAGATTAAGACGGTGCAAAGATGGAGACCAAGAATATGATTTGGCTTGGTTTATGTGTCCTGGTTGCAACGAGCATCATGCTCCAAAGGTTCACAGCCCTCATGGGTGGGGTTACAATGATAACCCTGAAAAACCAACATTTACACCGTCAATTTTAGTTCGAGGCACTAAGCGAATAACTGACGATGAAGCAGAGATGATCATGAGAGGCGATCACATAGAGCCAGTACCTTTTATCTGTCATAGCTTTGTGACCGATGGCAAAATTCAATTTCTAAACGACTGCACTCATTCGCTTGCTGGGCAGACGGTTGAGCTACCAGAAATAGCTGATTAGTTTTTCAAATGATATAAAAAACAGGAGGAAAAAAGTATGTTTACAAACTTAGATTATTTCAGTCTCGGAGTCGGAGCGGTAGTGGGGGTCATCATCGCCTTGCTAATCGTTATCATTTACGCCAAAAAGGCAGCAAGCGGAGGGAAGATTGACGTCGGCGACGTTATCGATGGAGCGCAGGATCTCCTGGATGACGCCGAAAAGGTCAACAACATCAGTAAAGCATTCCTACCAACTTCCATCACCAGCATTACAAGCAAGATCATCGAGACCGCGGAACTTGCCGTAAATGCCAGCGACCAACTTTATAATTCTGGTCAGCTGCCGGTGGATGAGCGTTTCACCAAGGCCGTAAACTCAGTTAAAAATGCCCTTGGGATTGAGGGAGTAACCGTCACAGCAGAAATGCTTGAGTTTATCAACGACACCATCGAGGGCCAGATCGGCAAGAAGAAAGCTACGATCGGGACGGCAGTGACGCCAACGGCGACTGACGAACTGACGGTAGAAGAAGCGACAACTCAAACGGTAGATATGGACATTATTATACAAGCACTGGCAGCCGCCGGCATAACAGTGACATCAAATACAGAGTCGGTCGGATCAGAGCCGGCAGCATAATGAGAGGCACCGAGGGAGTAAGATCCTTCGGTGCTTTTTTTATTATTTGCCGAAGTTCTTCCGTGTGGTTTACGATAAATAAGTATATAATATTAAAAAAGAATCTATGTTCGAAAGGGAATCCCCATATTTTGTCGAAGATTTAATGCAATATCAAAACTAAATATGGAATAAAAATGAAACTATATGGACATCACAACATATACTAAAAATAAAGGAGGGATATCATGAATCGTCAGGACCAGATAAATAAAGCATATGAGAGATTTGGTATTCCTATGAATCAAATCCCTGATTATACTAATGCAGAGGAGTTTTCTCAAAACTTTGAGAAATGCTCAATATTAAGAGATGTTAATGTTTCGTACTCGACTAGTTCTACCTACAATAATTTGCAATATAAAAAATAAAGAAATGAATTAGGGGGATTAAATGCCAAGTTGGAATGAGGTATTGAACGAACTTCAAGAGTGTAAAAGGGTTGATGCCTTAGATTTTATTCGTAGAAAATATTTAGAGCAATTATATTCCCTTACAGGGAGAAATGTAATTGCTTATTATTCTGGATGGCTACAAAAACCAGGAATTAAAAACACGGCCATAAATGATGAAGATAAAAATGGCCTAATGGCAGTAATTCATAAATTGGATAAAAGTAAAGGTCTGGACCTTATTTTGCATACTCCAGGTGGAGATATTGCTGCAACTGAATCTATTGTTGACTATTTACGTAAATTCTTTGGCAACGACATAAGGGCAATAATCCCTCAATTGGCAATGTCAGCGGGAACAATGATTGCATGTTCGTGTAAAGAAATAATTCTTGGGAAACAATCAAGTTTGGGGCCTATAGATCCTCAGTTTAATGGAATTTCTACATATGGTGTAATAGAGGAATTCGAAAGAGCATTAAAAGAAACTTCAGAGGATACTAAGAAAATTCCTATGTGGCAGGTTATAGTAAGTAAGTACCATCCCACTTTTATTGGCGATTGTGAAAAAGCCATCGAATGGTCAACCGATTTAGTAAAAAGTTGGCTTCAAACAGGCATGTTTATAGGAGACCCAGAGGCTGAAGAAAAAGCTTCAATTATCGTTAGTTCTTTGACGAATCATCAACAAACAAAGTCCCATGCGAGACATATTCCTTATGAAGAGTGTGAACGTCTCGGATTGAAAGTAAGCAAGCTCGAAAACGATAATAACTTTCAGGATATCGTATTGACAATACACCATGCATATATCCACACATTTGCGAGTTCTCCAGCAATAAAAATCGTTGAAAATCATTTAGGGATAGCAATGGTACAGCAACAACAAGTACAACAGCTTATTCAGATTCCGCAAGGTGGACAAGCCTTGCCCTTAAACCTCCTGCCAATGAACGGAGATATAATTGAAGAGTGAAACGTTTAAAGTCTTGGGAAGGGTCTGCAAAGACTCTTCTTTTGTTTATATCAAATAATCAAAGATCAAATTTATATAAAGGCCAGCCATGCACGGCCAGCTCGTGGCGGGTTCCCGCGACCTCCCCGGAGCTCATGGAGCGGATCCGGATCATCGGTTTCGGCCTGTACCCAGCAGGCCATCGTCAGGCGGGTTTATTGTTTGAGCAATATCGAGAACATCAAATTGTTTAAGTCCAGAAACAACAGGTCGATGCAATCATAAGACCGAGCAACTTCACCATTAACAAGTAGATCACCAGCTACAGCATAACCCATTGGATAAAATTCTTGCCTAATGACAATATCAATATTACCTTTAACGTATGCTTTCAGATCAGATAGTATATTTGCCTTTTCGTGCTCGGCCTGTTTAAGTAGCTCGGGTAATGCGCTCTTGCTGCACAAAAAGTAACTGTTTATTTCGGGTTCGGTTATTACAACTGACATTTTACATACCATCCTTTCTTTAGAAGCCGGGCTTAGCCGCCCGGCTTTCGGCGTTATCGTTTTAGTGATTGTATCGGTACTTGCCCCAGGCGGCGAGTTGCTCGCTATCCATCGGCTCCGGAGAGTCCGTCTCGATATAATCCTGCGGCCCAAAAACCGCCAGCTCGTCGGAGAGAAAGTCAGCCTGCGTGATAACCTTCGCAATGCATCCATCACTGGTGGGGATTTCGATGCGGTGCAAGTAGAGATTTCTGTCGTAAAACCAGTCTGACTTTATATATCGCTCCTCGGCGTCGGTTCCTCCAATTTCGCTGATGTATTTTGCCAGGCCACCGAAAGCCTGAATTCTGGTCGGAGCTTTATCCCAATCGCTGATGTCGCCGAGTATGATGTCCGCACTTGCTTTGTATCCATTGTCTTTGAATTCGATGCTGGAAACGGTCCCATGGTATTTATAAAGCTGGCTCATTTTTTGTTTCCTCCTTTTATATGTACTATTGTTAGTACATATAAAATATACCATAGCGTTATTACATTGTCAATAAAAATTGTACTAATGTTATTGTATTATTTATAACGTT
Source organism: Dehalobacter sp. (assembly GCA_023667845.1). Taxonomy (NCBI): domain Bacteria; kingdom Bacillati; phylum Bacillota; class Clostridia; order Eubacteriales; family Desulfitobacteriaceae; genus Dehalobacter; species Dehalobacter sp. Next base: position 163,414 of record JAMPIU010000050.1, read on the forward strand.
ATGGTACTCTATTGCTGAGGTGATGAAGATGCCGCCGACAGCAAGAACCAGGGCGAACCGTAAGTATAACGAAAAAGCATACGACCGGATAGGAATAACGGTCCCGAAAGGCGATAAAGAAAAGATTAAGTCCGCAGCCGATCAGGCCGGAGAAAGCGTAAATGCTTTCATCAATTCAGCAATACAGGAGCGCATAGCGAAAAGCACCGAAGAGTAAAAAATTCGGTGCTTTTTCTGTATTTCAGGGGGTACATATATACCTCGGACAACTTTTTAACGCCTTACAGAGCAAATGTGAAGGCGTTATTTTTGGCTTATTTAGGCGTTTTTTAGCTGTAAAAGTTTATTAAGACTTTAATCGCATATTCATATATTTTTAAAGCCTGGATCTTAGTCTAGGCTTTTTTACATTAATTTGTCATTTACAAAATCTACTAAATAGTGACATAATTCTACTAATGTGTGGAATAACCAATTAAAAAAACTCCTTCATGGAGTTTGCTTTTTTTAAACGTTGTAGAAGATGTCTTCTACTATGTATTTTTTCTTCACGTACTTTGTGAGTCTTGCTGCAATATCTATGGCCCGGCCTAAAGAAGGTTGACCTTCCTGGTTCTCATACCTGCTTAAGATTTTTTTGTTAACCTTGATTATCTTTCCCATATCTTCCTGGGTGAGTTTAATTCCTTCCTTTGCAGAGATGTCTAACCTGATTTGCAGCAAGCGATTCCTTGTTTCCAAAGGATCACGTCCAGTCAAGTATTGTGTCTGTTAATTAGTATACATGATATGACTTATGCATGGAACATTATTTTGTCGAAAAATATTACGCTTGAAGAAAAGAACGTTCGACAAGAATTAATTACTTTTTTAAGACCATTGGAGTATTATTGATGTCGTTGGGGGAACGGATCCGGCTGCAAAGAGAGTCTTTAGATTTGACAAGGTCGTATTTAGCTGATAAAGCAGAAATAAGTAGGCAATATCTTAAGCAGATAGAAACGAGTAGGGTTATTCCAGGGGTAGCGTCTTTATCAAGAATTGCAGTAGTTTTGGGGGTGGCTTTAAGCGAATTACTTAATTTAAGTCAAGAAAATTGATGGAGGACATAATGAATGCAGTAAGGATTATAGATAACGTGAATAACGCATATCATCGGTTAGATAATTGTATAATTTTGATGAGAGAAAGACTGAGACGGATGGAAGGGGTTACTGATCTAAAAAAACTTCTAGAAGAGCAGGATGGGATTGAAGATGCTCTGAATATAATGGAAGATTCCGTACATGAATTATCAAAAATTAAAGAGGCTTGTTAAGTTTCAAAGGATGCCCTGGAATGAGCATCCTTTATATTATTGATGACTTCTGCAACCACTTCTGCAACCCGGTCGAAAAAATGCGGTATGATGAGGTATGTAACATATTATTAAAAGCATAGAACCCGCTATTCATCAATGTTTTAATATTAGATAAAACAAATAGGGATACCCGACAAAGCACTCGTAATGAGCAGGTCGTCGGTTCGATTCCGACCATCGGCTCCACAAGTATTAAGACCTCTAGGGTTTTTCCTTGGAGGTTATTTTTGTGTTTGTATGCGTATTGTGTGCCAGGAGAATTTACAATTTATTAATAGTTTTTTACTCAGTTTTACAAATCGACCTTTGAAGTTAACCTTTTTTACTTGTGCATGAAAACATGCACCAAAACGCAAGATTTTTTAATAAAAGCTTATGCATGTACTATTTTAGCGCAAAATACCATTGATTACCAAGGTTCATGCAGGTTTTGATAGTTTTGAGCAGCCCCTATTTACTAATTGCTAAAATAAGCAACAAGTGGAACGCATCTGGTTGCTTTTTTAATATTTGAATTTATTTTAAATGTCATCCTTTTGGCTCCTGCTTCGGAATGCTCCTATGTCCCGATCAGTGAGCCGGTATTGTGACTTCTCAAAATTGAAGTTCAGATCGAAGGACTTTAGTTTCCCGCATCGATCTTCAATATTCTGTACAATTTTTGTAGTAGTTTCGCTCAACATAAGACATAGATCGTCTTTTGTAAATCCATTTTTTCTGATTATCATTTTGCAGCCCTTTACTAATATATTTATAGACAGAGTTTCCTGTGAAAGTGCTAATCCTTCATCTGGATAGGCATAATATCAATGGTGACATTTTGGTTTGCTATAGCCAATGCAAAAAAGATGGAATAATGCATGATAATCCATGATAATGCATAGAACCATACCTAGAACTGTCTTGACAACATAAAGAATACATGATAGATTTTAGTTTAATTAAATTGCAATGTATCTGCTCACAACTCGTTTGTCTGGAGATACAAGGCTCGTTTTTTACCCGACCGCAAGGTATATCCGAGTGGAAAGGCGCTCATCCGGCATGTGTGTTTTCTTTTTTTGCCGTTTTGCTCCCTTTCCGTGGCTTGCGGAAAGGGAGTTTTTGATTTTTAAAGGAGGCCAAACCTATGAACAAAAGAATTGGTATTATCGGCATTGTGGTTGAAGATCTCTCTTGTGTGGAGCATATCAATGCGATTCTGCATGAATATGCCGGACTGGTCGTCGGACGGATGGGAATTCCCTACGGAGAACGGGGCGTATCAGTTATCTCGCTGATTGTCGACGGCAGTAATGATGAAATCAGCGCGCTGACCGGCAAACTGGGCAGAGTCTCCGGCGCGTCCGTTAAATCCATGATTACAAAAAGCAATAAGTAATTTGAAGGGACGCAAAATATGAATTTTCTTGATAAATATCAAAAGGAATTCGAGGAGTACGACAAGCTTGACCATGATTTTATTAACGACGACAAGATATGGGAACAGCTGAACAAATGGCACAACCCGTCTAGAGAAGACATGCGTCGCGTGCTAAAAAAAGCGGAGCAGTGTGTACGGCTCGAGCCGGAGGAAACAGCGATTCTTATCCAAAACAAGGATGAGGATACGATACAGGAGATGTATGAACTGGCCCATCAGCTGAAAGAAGAGGTTTACGGAGACCGTATCGTGTTTTTCGCGCCGCTTTATATCAGCGATGAATGCGCGAACAACTGCAAATACTGCGGTTTCCGCTCAAGCAACACGGCGATGCACCGCAAAACGCTCAGTATGGATGAAATCGAGCAGGAAGTGCGGATCATGATAGAAGAAGGCCAGAAACGTACTGTACTCGTTTATGGCGAATCTCCCGCAACCGAAGTGGATTTCATGTGCGATACGATCAAAAAAGTCTACAGCGTAAAAACACAGCACGGTGAAATCCGCCGCGCAAACATTAACTGCGCGCCGCTCACCGTCGAAGAGCTGAAAAAACTTCAGGAAGTCGGTATCGGCACGTTCCAGGTCTTTCAGGAAACCTACCACCATGAAACTTATCATAAAATACATCCGGCTGGGACCATCAAGGGGCATTACCGCTGGAGACTTTACTGTATGGACAGGGCACAGAAGGCCGGCATCGACGATATTGGACTCGGCGTTTTGTTTGGCCTGTACGACTGGCGTTTTGAGGTCATGGCCCTTTTATACCATACCATTCATCTGGAGGAAACTTTCAACGGTGTGGGACCGCACACAATCTCATTCCCCAGAATTACTTCGGCAACCGGTACGCCGTTTTCCGATCACCCTGAGTATGCGGTCAGCGACAGCGACTTCAAAAAACTTGTTGCCGTCTTGCGCCTGTCCGTCCCATATACTGGCATGATTTGTACTGCACGTGAACCGGAAAAAGTGCGCAGGGAGGTAATCTCGTTTGGGGTTTCACAGATCGATGCTGGAACGCGCATTGGCGTCGGCGCTTATGCACAGTCCAAGGATGCAAACCAGCTTCCCGACAAAGAGCAGTTCTCCATCGGCGATTCGCGTGCACTGGATGATGTTATCGGCGAAATATGCGATATGCAGTTTATCCCCTCTTTTTGCACGGCATGCTACCGTGCAGGCCGTACGGGAGAACATTTTATGAAGGTCGCAAAATCCAGGTTCGTACATAACTACTGCATACCGAACGCCATTTTCACGCTGAAGGAATACCTGCTCGACTATGCGTCGGATGAAACAAGGGCCAAAGGCGAAAAAGTTCTCAAACAGCATGTCGAGCGGTTTAAAGGTGATCCAGCCTACGACACGATACTTGAGAATTTAAAGCGGCTGGAAAAAGGCGAACGTGATTTACGCCTGTAGGAGAAGTCTATGGATTTAAGTCTAAAAGACCCGGAAGGGTTCTCAAAATGGATGAATTCAGCAGTAAAAAAGGAACTTTCCGATATTATCCGGTATTTTTTTGAGGAAGCAACGGCAGAAGAATGGTCGGTGATGTCCTCTTATGCAAATGAGCTGCGGGAAAAATATTATGGCAAAAAGGTTTACTTTAGGGGGCTGATTGAGTTTTCCAGCTTTTGCAGGAACGATTGTTTCTACTGCGGACTTTGCAGAAGCAACCGAAGTGCCAAAAGGTACCGTTTGACGCCGGAGGAAATTCTTGATTGCTGCCGGACGGGCTATGATCTGGGTTTTCGCACCTTTGTGCTGCAAAGCGGCGAAGATAAGTATTTTACAGACGCGCGGCTGTGTCACACCATATCAGGGATCAAGGAGTTTTTTCCGGATTGTGCGGTGACCCTTTCAATGGGAGAGCGAAGTTTCGCTTCCTATAAATACCTATTCGATGCCGGGGCTGACCGGTACCTTCTGCGTCACGAAACGGCCGATGAGGCCCATTACGGCAAACTACATCCGTCGGAACTCAGCTTAAAAAATCGCAAACAGTGCCTATATCATCTAAAGGAAATCGGCTATCAGGTCGGAGCCGGCTTTATGGTGGATTCTCCTTTCCAGACCTTCGATACACTGGCGGAGGATTTTCTGTTTCTGAGAGAACTGAAACCCCAAATGATCGGCATCGGTCCGTTTATTCCGCAAAAGGATACAAGGTTCCGGGGTTATTGCACGCCGTCCTCCAGTCGGACATTGGCCCTGCTGTCCCTTATCCGGATCATGCTGCCGAAAACCCTTCTGCCTGCTACTACAGCGCTCGGCACCATCGACCCCCTGGGGCGTGAAAAAGGACTAAAGGCCGGTGCCAATGTCGTCATGCCCAATCTTTCCCCGGTTAAGTACCGCAGGGATTATGCTTTATATGATAATAAAATCTGTACCGACGAAGAGGCGGACGAATGCCTTTCCTGTCTTGCACGGCGTATTACGTCGGTCGGTTATATACCTGATTTTTCACGCGGGGACTATATAGACTTTTTAGGAAAGGATTCATCATGCGGATAGAACAAGACATGCTGGGTGAGATGCAAATCAGTGACGGCGCGTATTATGGAATTCACACGGCGCGCGCGATGCAGAACTTCAAAATTACGGGCGTGCCGATTCACGCCGCGCTGGTTGACGCACTGGTATGCGTCAAAAAGGCCGCGGCAATTACAAACCGCGACATCGGCGCTTTGGACGGAAATATTGCGGGCGCGATCATAGCGGCATGTGACGAAATCCTTTCGGGTGCACTGATGGATCATTTTGTTGTTGACTGCATGCAGGGCGGAGCGGGCACCTCCGCAAATATGAATGCAAACGAAGTGATCGCGAACCGTGCCATCGAACTGCTTGGTGGACGCAAGGGCGACTATACCCTTGTTCATCCACTGGATCATGTAAACTTTCATCAATCGACAAACGACGTGTTTCCAACCGCAGTGCGCATCGCTGCTATTCGCCTGCTTATGCCTGTTACGGAGCAGTTTGCCGCGCTGCAAACCACGCTTCAGGATAAGGAAGAGGAATTCTCCGATATCTTAAAGGTAGGCCGAACGCAGCTTCAGGATGCAGTTCCCGTCACGCTCGGTCAGGAATTCGGAGCGTGGGCACAGGCCGTTTCACGCGATCGCTGGCGGCTTTATAAGGCGGAGGAACGGCTCCGGCAGGTCAATATCGGAGGAACTGCCGTGGGAACCGGAATAAACGCCCCCAAAGCTTACATTTTCGCAATGATCGAACGTCTGCGGGAGCTCACGGGAATTGGCTTGGCACGGGCTGAATACATGATGGACCCTACGCAAAACTGTGACGTATTTGTCGAGGTTTCCGGCCTTTTGAAAGCGGCGGCGGTCAGCCTTACAAAAATTGCGAATGACTTACGGCTTTTGTCCTCGGGTCCGTGCGCGGGAATCGGCGAAATTGTTTTACCCGCCATACAGGCCGGCTCCTCGATCATGCCGGGTAAAGTCAATCCCGTGATGTGTGAAGCCGTAAATCAGGTAGCTTTTCAAATCATGGCGGACGATATGGCGGTAACTCTGGCGGCACAGGCGGGGCAGCTTGAATTGAACGCCTTTTTGCCCCTGATTGCAAAAAACCTATTTGACATGCTTGATCTGCTTGGGTCTGTTCTTCCCCTCTTCATCGGCCGTTGCATCAGAGGAATTCAGGCTAACAGGGAAAGCTGCCTGCAAAAACTGAACGATAGCTTTACCCTGGTAACGGCTTTGAGCGGATACATCGGGTATGACAAAGCGTCCGAAGTTGCTGCCCTGTGTCGAAAAACAGGCAAATCGGTAGGGGAAATCGTGCTGGAACAACACCTGATGGACAAACAGATGCTGAATGAAATTTTAAAACCAGAACGGCTTACGTCACCCGGAGCCGCAATGGAAAAGGAGAAAGGGCAATGGAAAATATGAACGCAACACCTATGGCAAGCCGGTTTGCTATAGGGCTTTTCGGAAAGAGGAATGCCGGGAAATCCTCTCTTATCAACGCTATCACCGGGCAGGACATTGCGATTACTTCCGATGTGCCGGGGACGACGACGGATCCCGTTTATAAGGCTATGGAGCTTTTGCCGATCGGGCCGGTCGTATTGATTGATACCGCAGGACTCGATGACGTGGACGGACTTGGAGCGCTACGTGTTGAGAAAACCTATGAAGTTTTGCGGAAATGCAACCTCGCAATTGTTGCCGTTGATGTGCAGTTAGGCATCTCGGAGTTTGAGGCGGAATTCATTGAACAACTCAAGCGAAGGAAGGTTCCGTCCGTTTGCGTACTGAATAAATGCGACAAAGGAGTGCTGGACGCAGGCGAGCTTGAGAAGCTGAAAGAGCTTGCCGGGATCCCGCTGATATGCGCAAGCACAATAAACGGATTTGGAATTGATGAAATAAAAAAGCAAATCGTTGCAAATTCTGGACTTGAGGATGCGGAACCGGCGTTGGTCAGTGATTTGATCCACGCGGGCGACATTGCCGTACTAGTGACACCCATCGACAAGTCGGCTCCCAAAGGTAGGCTGATACTTCCTCAGCAGCAGACGATCCGCGATATCATCGAAAGCGATGCGATGGTGATCGTAACAAAAGAGCACGAGCTCAAGCTGACGCTCGAACGTTTAAAGACGCCCCCCGCCATCGTGATTACGGATTCACAGGCCTTTCTTAAAGTGTCCGCGGACACCCCTCCCGGGATTCCCGTGACATCGTTTTCAATTCTGTTCGCACGGCAAAAGGCGGACCTCGCGGAAATGGTGCGGGGTGTCAGGCGCATTGAAAAGCTGGCCCCTGGGGACAAGGTTCTCATTGTCGAGGGTTGTACCCATCACCGTCAGTCGGACGACATCGGTAAAGTAAAAATCCCGCGCTGGATACGCCAGATCGCGGGCGGGGGAATTGAATTTGAATGGGCAAGCGGCGCCTGTTTTCCAAAGGATATCTCCGGATATGCCGTGATCATCCACTGCGGCGGCTGTATGTTGAACCGCAGGGAAATGCAGTACCGCGTGCAAAAAGCGCGGGAACGTAGCACATCGGTTACCAATTACGGAATATTGATCGCATACGTAATGGGCATTCTCCCAAGGGCATTAAGGCCCTTTCCCGCCGCAAGTCTGGCTTTGGAAGAAGTTGAGCCGATTAAATAAGCAAACATTTAACATGGATTGGAATGCGGACAACTTATATCCAACCCCGGGGCTACCGGCAACAACCTTGTTAAATATGCATGCGTTTGGCTAGTTCTGCCTTGATATTTTCCCCTTGAAAGATCAGGATCGCAGACAGGAATATGATGCTGACGGCAACAGAGATTACAGAAGGGTATAGCACATGAATCCAGTCAAACAAGAGGAATATTACCGGAATGATGCCGAGAAGACCATCTAACAGAAAATAAGTAATGTAATCCCTGGCCCTGAGCTTCATAATTTTCGCTGTTACATACAGCACAAACATGGCGGAAACAAACAAAATAGGAACAACAAAGTCTAGGGACCAGCCCCGCCAGCCGGTTCCCCAGTCCCAGACAACACTAAGAAAAGATAAAATGGTTACCTGCCACATGATATTCTTGGTAATATGATGTCTTTTCTTAATGACGATAATCAAACTCAGCCACATGCTGATGAGACCGAATAAAGCAAAAACAGGCCAGTTTATACTCGAGGGAAATAACGCATAGACCACAAAACTGACGACCAGAGCAACGACAGAGGCAAAAATCATAATCCGCAGGGCTAGGTGCCGTTCATAGAACGGAGGAACCACCGGATAGATTTCCTGCTGACCGCAGGCACCATCGTCTCCCGGCAGAATATTTCCGCATAGGGGACAATCCTTTTTATTACCGCGTACGCGGACCTGGCAGTGGCTGCAATATTGCATAAAGATGATCCTCTCTGTTTACTCAATTAAAGATTGCTTGTAATTTCAATGTCGATGCCTTTTTCCGAAAGGAACTCAAAAAAAGTTCGTTGGATTTCAGTTTCCCGGAAGGGTGAACTAAAACTCACAGACAGCCTGTCATTGTAGGAGCATATGCTGATATGAGGCATTCTAGCGCTGCTGCAGAGGCTAAACTGCCGAATATAGCGTTTGAATTCCTCTGGAAGCAAGATTTGACCAATATTCGTTATTGCCGCAGTGATCCCCCTGTCAGCAATTTTACTGGCCAGGCGCAGCGAATAATCCTTGAAAGGTAAAGGAATAATCCGGGTAAGAAGATTCTTTTCAATTGACATTAATTGATTTAAGTGTTGATTTAAGCTTTCTGCAGTAAGCTCTTTTCGAAAGTCCTCGCTTACGCCTCGAATCACGTCTTGAAAATCGAAGCTTTCTTGACCAAAGGCATAACCAATATTCATCGTGCTGAAAAAATTTCGGGTTGTTTCAGATTGGAAAAAATTCCGCAAATTAATCGGGACGGACAAAACGACGGGATCATTCTTCGTGCGTACAGGTCTTTCTTTATGTAGGGCATAAATAAACAAGGCGGCAATAAAAACAGTCAAAGTAGCATTATATTCATGTGCTAATCCCAAAGCTGCCTTGGCAGACATCGAACCTTCGATTACTTTCACTTTGTTTTCATCCAGCCTGGTTCCACGGATGCGATAAGTTCGGGCCGTTTTTGCTTTGTTCGGGTTATCCATCAGCTTCAGAATATCTAGATCCCGGCCTTCAAAATACCTGCCGAAACTGTCATCCATTTTTTCGCTGATCGAGGCGTTTGGCTTGAATTCAGGGATTTGGTCCGCAGAGGCTTCCTTATGCCGCAGCCGGATATACTGATAGATCAGGGTTCTCATGAACCAGAGCGCCCCAGTACCGTCAGATAAAGCATGAAAAATTTCCAGATTGATTCTGTTGTGGTAATAGGACACCCGGAAAAGCAAATTCTTTCTGTCATCAAGATAGATCGGAGCACAGACCGGATCAGACTCCCTTTCAACTACCGGATGCAGGTCGCTGGTCTGAAAATAATACCAGAATACGCCTTTCCTTAAGACGGATTTGTAAAACGGAAAATAATCCATCGTAATATTCAGGGCTTCCTGCAACATTTCAGGATCTACAGCGTTATAGAGTTCACAGGCCAGCCGGAATACTTTCGTGTCTTTATTGCTGCATGTTGCCGGAAAGATCTTAGAGGCATTATCCAGTCTAGTCCACTCAACGCTCTTTCGCTGTCTCATTCGATCACCTTTCTGATATCGTACTATGTTAATCCTAAAATTAGAATATTGAGAATCTGCTCGTCATCATATTATAATTTTTAGGTTGACAATGTACTGTCATCTAAAAAAGAATTAATCACCTTATAGCATGTGATGAGGTGCTCCGTGTTCCATGCTAGCGAGAAGAAACCATGAACCGCGTCTTTCATTCGGTATATCCTGACATCGTTGCCGGATTCCCTCAGACGTATTCCATAAGCCTCCCCCTCATCGCGGAGTGGGTCAAATTCAGCCGTGATAATCAGTGTCTGGGGCTGATTCGATAAATCTTTGGCTAAGAGTGGTGCCGCGTAAGGGTTGTTGCGGTCTTCTTCTCTTTGAACATATAGATCCATATAATCCTGAATGCGTTTGGCAGTTAATATATAATCTGTACCATTTTCCCGTATAGACGGAAATGGAGAGCTTGGGCTATGATCAATATAGGTTGCGGGATAGATGAGTATTTGACGGGGGGGCAGAAATTCACCCCTGTCTCTGGCCATTAAAGACACGGCTGCTGCCAGATTGCCGCCCGCACTGTCCCCAATCAAGGTAATATCCTTGGGGCTGCATTGCAGTAGATCATGGCGTAAGGATAACTCCCTGGCAACATGATAACATTCCTCAATGCCGGCTGGGAAGGGGTTTTCCGGCGCTAAAAGATAATCTACGGAAATAACCGTATGATGGGTCTGATCCGCCATTTTGGCACAGACATTGGTGTAGGAATCAATATCTCCAGTAACCCATCCTCCGCCGTGAAAGAAGATTAGAACTCTGGGGATTTCTTGGTTTTCAGGACGAAAAATCCGCACCGGGATTTGTCTTGAAGCAACAATGATCTTATGGTCCAATAAATTGTACAGCGGCTTAAAATATGGATGTACAACCTTCTGGACTTTCCGGTAGATCTTATAGGTCTTTTTAATATTTACATCCGGATAGGACAGTGCTTTTAAAAGCCTTTTTCTGAAGCGTTTCATTGAACGACCTCTCCTTCTCTGTGCTATCCTATCCTGATTCCATTATAATCGAAAAACGCAAGTTTATCGATTATAATTCCACATTCGCTGGCGGCAATTTGTTCCCTTATTTGATGCTTGTCCATATACTGATGAAGGGGGGATTGGAATGAATGATCCCTGCGATTTGAACCATCAGATAAGGACACAGCGTCTGGCCCTCCAAATAGCGAGGAATTTAGGTATTGTCAAGGAGGAACAATTAAAGCCAATTAGTATTGCTTCACGACTTCACGATATTGGGAAAATAAGCATCCCCTCAGACATTCTCCTGAAACCCGGAAAATTAACTGATTCAGAATTTGCGGTGATCCGGATGCATCCCGAAATTGGTTGTGCGGCAATATCTAGGGTCAATTTCCCATGGCCGATCGCTGAAATCATTCTTGAGCACCATGAAAATATGGATGGCTCGGGGTATCCCCGCGGTTTAAAGGGGCAGGAAATACGATTTGAAGCCAAAATTATCAGAGTTGCGGATACAATCGATGCGATGGCAAGTGATAGAGCATACAGGGCAGCCCAGCCGAAGCAGGAAATCATTTCGGAGTTAAACCGCGGAAAAGGACTCATTTATTGCAAGGAAATCTGCGAAGCTGCGATAGCCTATCTGACAGCCGAATCATAATGAAATAATAAAAAAATTCAAAAATAATAATTAAAATGAAGAGAAAATAAGCCCAAAGAAATACCAGACAGCATGTATTATCTGGTTTTTTCTTTGGGCGAATCTTTTGCCGGGCAGCTGGTTCTTACTTGCTTTTTTTAAAAGCCAATAAGACCAGTTCTTCATTGTTTGCTTTGTATTGAGAATTCAGGGTTGATTCAGTTTGTTTGACCTGATTCAGCTGAGTCTGATCAAGTTGGGCAAAATCCATATGCATGACACTGTCCACGGCTTAAGACCTCCTTAAATTAAAAGCGGTGTTCATATAAGTCAATCCCGCCCAATATCATATGGGCTAGACCAAACCCGATGATTCCGGCACTGATTAAAGGATATACTTCCCTTTTGTTCATACCGTTTTTTTTCATATCTTTGACCCTTAAGGCAACACCGGCTGCTGTGACTGCAGTTCCTAATGCGCTGGGTATCAAGCCTTCCCGCATCGTCATTCCCTCCTAAATTAAAATTCTATCTTTAGCTTTAACCAATTTAGCAAATTTTATTAGCTGTCTTTAAATGAAATTTTTTGACAATTGATAAAATCTCTAACTTAGATAGAAAAATACCCCTGCGTCCAGGGGCATTAGATAAGTTTGCGCCAAGTCTAATTAAATATGTATCTCAGCCTACTTTAGCATAATAAAATATTGATGGTCAATAGATTTTGCCAAGTACTGGGTATGGTGAATAAAAAATATTTTACTAATTACAGAAAAAGGTATAAAATGGTACTTGTTGTAAATGCGCCCGGCTAGTCATTCCGGCTGTTTTCTGGTCCAGCGGTTGCTATCCCGGAGACGGTATTTTTCCATCATTCCTTCAAAGGATTTTTCAAGGTCTATCTGAAGCGAATTGGCCATACATATGATGATAAACAGAATGTCGGCCATTTCCAACGCAAGATCACCCTCCTGCTCGGACGGTTTCTTGGGTTTTTCTCCGTAACGATGATTAACCTCTCTGGCCAGCTCGCCAACTTCTTCGATCAGTCGGAGCATCATCGAAGAGGGCTGCCAGTAACCTTCTTCAAATTGGGAAATCCAATTATCGACTTCTTTTTGCCAATCTTTGATATCCATCGCCAACAGTACTCCCTTGCAGTTTATTGTAAGTTCAATTTTAAGGGAATTTTTCCTGTCGGGCAAGGAATTTAGGGATTAATGTAGAATCATGATCCATTGATCTATTTTTAAGGAGTGAGACAGTGACATATCTGCAGACGTTTGTACAAATGGTTCAATGGAAAGATTTCGTAGATATTGTCGTTGTCGCGATCATTATCTATCAATTGCTTATGTTGATTAAAGGAACAAGAGCCGTCCAATTAATCAAGGGTCTTTTTGTGTTTATGGTCATTTCTCTGATTGCGAGGCAGCTTGGTCTGACGACGCTGAACTGGATGGTGGAAAAAGTCTGGACCATGCTGGTTGTTGCGCTGCCTGTCGTTTTTCAGCCTGAGTTAAGAAGGACCCTGGAACAGATTGGTAGAGGTAAGTTTATTACCATGCACCCGGCGACAACCGGACCTGAGGAGTATAAGAAGCTGATCGAGGAAATTGTCAGGTGCAGTCAGGTTTTATCGCAAAGCCGTATTGGCGCTTTGATCGTCCTTGAAAAAACAACCGGGATTCAGGAATATGTTGAGACCGGTGTTAAAATTGATGGGGTTGTCTCTTCAGAGTTCCTGGTCAACCTATTTATTCCAAAGTCGCCGCTCCATGACGGCGCGGTGATTATCCGTGGGGACAGAGTTGCGGCTGCAGGTTGTTTTTTACCTTTGACCCAGGATAATGGACTGCAGAAGGATTTGGGGACCAGACACAGAGCTGCTTTAGGGCTTTCAGAAGTATCAGATGCGCTGGTTATCATCGTATCTGAAGAAACTGGTGTCGTTTCTACGGCAAAAAACAGCAGGCTCACCCGCTTCCTCGATGAAAAGAGCCTCCGCGATCTTTTAAAGAATGAGATCCTGGTCGAAAAAGCTTCCGGGCACAATCTGTTCCGAAGAGGTGACAACAATGCCAATACGTGATATTTTACGGCGAAACCTTGGATATAAAGTGATCTCTCTGGTCCTGGCGATTGTTTTCTGGGTATGGCTGACCAGCCAGAATAATTCCTCGATTTTTTCAAAGAATATTGATACCCGGCAGCTGGTGTTTTACAACCAGCCCTCCAATATTGGGATCATATCGCCGGTTCCGACGATTACGATCCGGATTGACAGTTCCTCCCAAGAAAGCAGTGTCAAAGACCTGGTTGCTTATGTCGACCTCAAAGACGCTGTAGCCGGGGAATCCACCTATGATGTTCAAATTAATGCACCGGAAGGTATAAAAGTTGTAGAAATCAGTCCGAAAACAGTGACATTAAAGCTGGATCGGCTTGAAGACAAGATTGTCAAAGTTCAGGCCAACGTTAAGGGTGAACCGGCTTCCGGCTATGAGGCAGGCGAACTGTTATTCACTCCTTCCGTGGTGAATGTACGGGGACCTGCATCGGTCCTGGCCAACCTTACAAGCGTCACCGTCGATGTAGAATTTACAGATCTCACAGAGAGCAAAAGTGTGGTTAGGCCGGTCTACTTTACTGATAACCAAAATGCAGGGATTTTTGACGCGAATCCGTACCCTACACTGCAGGCTTTTCCCGATACTGTTGAGGTAATCATGCCGGTATATGCAAAAGGGACGGCGAGTAAAACTGTGCCGCTCCGGGTGGCAACTAAAGGGACACCTGCGGATGGAATGGAAGTACGGCTCGTGACTCCGCTTCCGTCACAGGTTCAGCTCGTTGGTAAAGAGGAAGAACTTAAAGCGGTCGAATATTTAAATCTTGGGACTGTTGATATCAGCGGAATTACCAGCACCAAAACCATTAATGTTTCCCTGAATTCAATTGTTTTGCCTAAAGGAGTGTCTTTCAGTAAGGGAACCAAAATCAGCGTCATGGTTTATGTCGGTGCCAAAGCGGAGAATGAGATCCTGAAAGCGATACCGGTCGGGATTAAAAATATTCCCGACGGACTGACTGCTGATAACATTCAGCCGATCGATGTCACGGTCAGCGGATATCCGGATATTCTTAAAGCGCTGAAACAAGAGGATATTTCCTGTTGGATAGATGCTAAAGGCCTGAAAGAAGGGACATACTCCGACGTATTGGTACTGTGGGAAGTCCCATCTGGGGTGACAATGGTTAGCATACCCAAAGTGCAGCTTGTTCTGAAGGCAAGCACAGCAACTTCCGGAGATAATAAAGAATAGAGTTGGATAGATTGAATCTGATTTGGTCGGATCTAAAGCTGCCTGTGGACCAGGACGAGGGGGAACTGCCGTATATTCTGGCCCGCAGATTAAGAGTGTCACGCGAAAAGATCAATAACCTGCGGATACTACGGCGTTCTGTTGACGCACGCCAAAAGCCGGAGCTTTTTTTTGTTTATACCGTTGAGTTTTCTGCGCAGATTTCCGGTCCGGAATTAAGAAAAGCAATGGTCCATTATCCGCGGCTGAAAGAAAAAGTGTTTGTCCCGGAGCACCCGCTAAATGGCTACCCGGCGTCCAAACTTGCTTTCCGGCCGATTGTGGTGGGGACAGGACCTGCCGGATATTTTGCTGCGTTGGCCCTGGCCCGGAAAGGCTACAGGCCGCTGGTGTTGGAACGTGGAGACAAAGTTGAAGACAGAAGCGGAACAGTTGAACGCTTTTGGAATACAGGAACCCTCGATCCGGAGAGTAATGTCCAATTTGGGGAAGGCGGTGCCGGGACATTTTCCGATGGCAAGCTGACCACCCGGATTGATGACCGAAGAGTACGGGAAGTATTGGAAAGTTTTGTGGAATTCGGAGCCAGCCCCGAAATTCTGTATGCGGCCAAACCACATATCGGAACCGATATACTGAAGAAGGTCGTCGCGGCAATGCGGGCTAAAATTGAAGCTTTGGGCGGTGAGGTGCTCTTCCGGACCAAAGTGACCGGTTTGAAAACCGTCAACAATCAACTGGAGGCTGTGGAGATCGATGGCGCGGAGACGATCCCGGCTGAAACGGTGATTCTAGCAGTCGGACACAGTGCGCGGGACGTTTATCAGTTCCTGAAGGTTCTTGGCGTGCAGCTAGAAGCGAAGCCTTTGGCGGTCGGCCTGCGAATCGAGCACCGGCAGGAATATGTCAACCTGACTCAATATGGGGGCCCTTTCCACGCTTGGCTAGGTCCGGCAGACTATCAGCTGACCTATAAAGATATAAGCAGCGGCCGAGGCGCTTATACGTTTTGCATGTGCCCCGGCGGACAGGTGATTGCCTCTTCTTCCGAAGACGGAGGGATCGTCACCAATGGGATGAGTAACTTTTCCAGGGACACTGCCATTGCGAACAGTGCGGTTGTTGTGACAGTCAGTCCGAAGGACTTTGCTTCTAGCGACCCATTAGCAGGGATTGATTTTCAGAGAGAATGGGAGCAGAAGGCTTTTCTGGCCGGAGGAAGGAATTACTGGGTACCCGCTCAGTCGGTACAGGATTTTTTGCGGAATCGGCTGACTAAGGAATTTCCGCTTGTACCGACGTACCGGCCGGGATATACATCGGTGGATCTGCATACGATTTTGCCGGATGAAATCGGCAGCGTGCTCGAGAGAGCCTTGCTGGCCTTTGATCAGAAAATGAAAGGTTTTGCCGGTGCCGAAGCCACACTTTCTGGAATCGAATCCAGAACGAGTGCACCTGTCAGGATCCTGCGCAATGAATCAGGCCAGTCCGTAAACCTGAAAGGTCTGTTTCCGGCAGGAGAAGGAGCTGGGTACGCCGGCGGGATCACCAGTTCGGCGGTCGATGGACTCAGGGCTGCCGAAAAATTGATGGCGCAATATGCGCCCAAAGAGTAAGAAAAGTTGGAAAGTCCAAAAAAATAAACCAATTTACAGTATATATAACCTTAAGTTGACTGGAAATGAAAGGGGAGCTTGAATTTGGCCAGACTTTTTGGAACGGATGGAGTCAGAGGAAAAGCAAATACGGAGCTTACGCCGGAGCTTGCTTTCAAACTTGGAAAAGCAGGAGCCTACGTTTTGGGAAAAAGGCAGGAAAAAGCCAAAATTGTCATTGGCAAGGATACTCGGATATCAGGAGATATGTTGGAGGCAGCGCTGGCAGCAGGTATTTGTTCTATGGGAGTCGATGTACTGAAGGCTGGAGTCCTTCCAACGCCGGGCATCGCATTTTTGACGCGGACGTTGGAAGCAAGTGCCGGTGTTGTCATTTCGGCGTCGCATAACCCTTATGAGGACAACGGTATTAAATTTTTTGCCGGAAGCGGATTCAAACTTTCGGACGAGTTGGAAGATGAGATTGAAGATACACTGAAGAGGATTGATGAGCTGGAATTACCTTCAGGCGGCGACATTGGCAGCATTGTGGAAGTCGAGAATGCGTCGGAGAAATATGCCGCATTCCTGAAAAAAACCTCCGTATCCCTGAAAGGGCTTAAAATCATTCTGGATTGCGCCAATGGCGCGGCTTATGAAGTGGGCCCAAAAGTACTGGCCGATCTCGGTGCTGAGGTCATACCACTCTATAACCAGCCTGACGGGATCAATATTAATGTTCACTGTGGTTCGACGCATCCGGAAGCGCTCGCTAAAGAAGTCCTGCAGCATGGTGCGGATCTCGGGCTGGCCTGTGACGGAGACGCGGATCGGATCATTGCGGTTGATGAGAACGGCAATATTCTTGATGGCGATGCGATCATGGTGATCTGTGCGCGAGCCCTGAAAGACAAAGGGAAGCTGGCCCATGATTCGCTGGTTGTAACCGTGATGAGTAACATGGGGCTGCATAAAGCTCTCCGCAAAGCTGGCATCCGGATCCTTGAGACCAAGGTCGGGGACCGCTACGTCATGGAGAAACTGCTGGAATCTGGCGCAATCCTCGGTGGGGAACAGTCCGGCCACCTTATTTTTCTGGAACACAATACGACGGGTGACGGGCTGCTCTCTGGTCTGCAGCTGTTGTCCGTAATAAAAGAGAAAAAAGCCAAGCTGTCCGAGCTGGCCAAACAAATGAAACGATTCCCGCAGGTCCTGGTAAATACCAGCGTCGGTAATAAAGACAAGATTATGCAGAATGAGCAAGTGAATCTGAAGGTCAGAGAGGTTCAGGAAAGCCTAGGCGAGGACGGCAGGATCCTTGTTCGTCCGTCCGGTACGGAGTCTCTGATCCGGGTCATGCTGGAAGGACCGGACCAGCAGGAGCTAATCAGGCTGGCTGAAGAAGTCGTCAAGGTGGTCAGGATTGTCGATCAGAATGACCTTGGCTGAAAAGGGTTAGAACCCTTTGACGGAAAATGTAATAGAATAAAAATGTAATAGACCGGCACCAACCAAGTTTTCTTTCAGATAATCTTCAGATGATCTTGAGAAAATAAGTCTGTACCTATTTTCTCATATAGATTATAATAGGAAAGTCGGAAGCATTGCTGGTCTGTTACATTGATAGATAATTGACTGCTTATGAGGAGATGGTTGGGAAATAGGTCAGGGATTAAAAAATGAATAGTGGATGATTTTGACGGTTTACAGTATACAGTTTACACTGCGGATTTTTCCGCACAAAAAATGTAGCGCCAGAGCCCATTTGGGTTGACGAGGAAGAGGTTAATCGAAGTTTTCGGCGGGTGCCTCTCGGTGGCTTGTCATCGTTAGATTCGTTGCAAATCCGGAAAGCAATTTCCGGGACAAGAGCGGATCAAACAGGAAGAAGGTTTTTCTTTGCGGAATCCCTTTAGTTGTCCGTACTTTCCTACGCCCGATTGCGAAGCAGTTGGGAAAGAAGTCACGAACAGGATTAACAGGTCTTGACTTGTTTTGATTTGTCTTGCCTTGTTATATCTTCTCTCACTTTATGTTTGTATGTTAGAGATTTGTGGCCGTCCTTGACGGCTATTTTTTATGGCTGACGAAAATATAATGTTATAGACACGTCATGAATGAGACAACAACTAAAAAATTATTAAATTTGAAACGAGGAGAACAAAAAACATGTGTGGTATTGTAGGATATTTTGGAGAGAAATCGGCTGTTCCGATTTTGGTTGAAGGTCTAAGAAAGCTTGAATATAGGGGATATGATTCCTCGGGCATAGCGGTCATGGAAGAAGGCGGGATCCGGATCACCAAGAGTGTTGGGAAACTTGTCAATTTAGAGGAAAAGCTAAGCAACCGCACTTACAATGCAAAAATCGGAATCGGCCATACCCGGTGGGCGACGCACGGCAGACCGTCTGATGTGAATGCTCACCCTCATATGGACTGCCATGGAGACTTTGCCGTTGTACATAACGGAATTATTGAGAATTATCTTGAGCTTAGAGAATGGCTGACTGCGGAGGGACATCTTTTCCGTTCCGAAACGGATACGGAAGTGCTGGCTCATCTGGTCGAACATTTTTATAAAGGGGATCTCCAGGACGCAGTCAAAAAAATGCTGGTCAAGGTAGAAGGGTCCTATGCAGTCGTCGTTTTGAGCTATAAGAATCCCGATATTATGGTTGCAGCCCGCAAAGACAGTCCGTTGATCGTCGGTATTGGAGACGGAGAATATTTTGTCGCGAGCGATATCCCGGCTGTACTTAAATATACGAGAAAGACGTACATCATGGAAGACGGGGAAATGGTGACCGTCTCGGCCAAAGGTTTGAAGTTCTGCGATTTTACGACAGGCGAATGTATTGAAAAGAGTGTCTTTGAAGTCACTTGGGATGCTGTGGCAGCCGAAAAAGGCGGTTACGAGCACTTTATGCTAAAAGAGATTTTTGAACAGCCGAAGGCCCTGCGGGACACGCTGGCCGGAAGACTGAACCACGACCATGTTGTGCTGCAGGAAGTGGATCTTACCCCGAAAGAGGTTGCTTTATTCAATAAAGTAGCAATTGTTGCCTGCGGAACTGCGTATCATGCCGGACTGATCGGCAAAGGGCTAATTGAACACTGGGCCAAAATACCGGTCGAAGTCGATATCGCTTCGGAGTTCCGGTACAGAGCACCTTTGATTGATGATAAAACCCTGGTCGTTGTAATCAGCCAGTCGGGAGAAACGGCCGACACCCTGGCAGCTTTGCGCGAATCCAAAAAGAAGGGAGCCAGAGTTATCGCAATCACTAATGTCGTCGGCAGCTCCGTGGCTAGGGAAGCACACGATGTGATCCACACCTGGGCGGGACCGGAAATTGCCGTGGCCTCGACGAAAGCTTATACGACTCAGATCGAAGGAATGATCCTGCTTGCACTTTATCTTACGCAGGCCAAAGGAACCATGCCGAAGGAATGGATCACCGAAATTATTTCCGAACTTGGCAAAATTCCTGATAAAGCGGAGATTATTCTCAAAGAAGGAGCTGAACGCATTAAGACCCTAGCCAGGTACTTTGAAGAAGTGAGCAGCGCATTCTTCATCGGGCGCGGTCTGGACTGGGCAGTTGCGCAGGAAGGTTCTCTGAAACTTAAAGAAATCTCGTATATTCACGCTGAAGCCTATGCTTCAGGTGAGTTAAAGCATGGCACGCTCGCGCTGATTACAGAGGATACACCGATCATCGCGCTCGCAACCCAGAGAGACCTGTACGAGAAAACGGTCTCGAATGTGATCGAGGTTAAGGCCAGGGACGCCAAGGTCATTGGGTTTACGTTTGAAGGAAATACCGATTTATATAAGTCGGTTAATGAAATATTCTATATCCCGGAGACCGTCAATGAGCTTGCTCCGATCTTAACGGTGATTCCACTGCAGCTTCTGTCCTACTATGTTTCCGTCGCCAGAGGGAATGATGTCGATAAGCCCAGGAACCTGGCTAAATCAGTGACGGTTGAGTAATATGAAGGGTATTTGGCAATCCTACGGAAGATACTGAAAAAGCCAGCCAAATAAAGTTATTTAGCAAAAAAAAGTAGCCCCCTGAATGCGGGCTACTTTTTTGCTCTCAACCTATTGCCGTTTGCCAACGGAAGCTCTATAACTAGGGCGTTTGCGTGCCCTGGTATATTTTACTTAAGACCATACTCCTTGATTTTTCTGTACAATGTTGATTTTGATAAGCCCAGCTCCCTGGCCGCTTCATCTTTGTTTTTGTTTTTACACAAAGCATGCATAATGGCTTCTTTTTGTATATCCCTTAAAGGCAGCGGATCATTGCTTTGTGTTACACTCACGGTGGTTTGCCTGTGTTTGATTTCATTCGGAAGGTCTCCGATATTCAGTATGCCGTTTTTGGCTTTAAAGACCGCATACACCATCGCATTTTTTAACTGCCTGATGTTTCCGGGCCAGGTATATTCCACAAGCGCTTTATAGACCTCAAAACTTAATTTGGGTGGTTCACATTGTAGTTCTTTACTGATCTGATCCAAAAAATAATGCGCGAGCAGGAGAATATCCTTTCCTCTGTCCCGCAACGGGGGGATGTCAATCGCTAAAACGGATAAACGGAAATATAGATCGCTTCGAAATGTTTTTTCCTGTACCATTTGAAACAGGTTCTGGTTAGTTGCGGCGATAAGTCTGAAGTTTACCGTGGTGTACTTGCTGCTGTTAATCCTGACGACTCTTTTGTCCTCGAGGACACGTAATAATACAGGCTGGACTTCCAAAGGCATATCCCCGATTTCATCCAAAAACAAAGTTCCACCATTGGCAGCCTCTATTTTACCGGGCTGACCGTTTTTGTTGGCTCCGGTAAAAGCTCCTCCTTCATAGCCGAATAATTCACTTTCAATTAAATTTCTGGGTATAGAAGCACAATTAAGGGCGACAAAAGGTCCTTCAGGACAATAATCATGATGAATTGCCTGAGCAAATATCTCTTTTCCTGTCCCGCTTTCACCATTCAGCAGAACATTATATGTAGACTTGCTGATATTCCTGGCAAAATCAATGGTCTGTACGATAGGCCGGCTTTTCCCGACAATGGCCTCAAAAGTATGAATGGTGTCATGATTAAGTTGAGATTGTTTTTCAATTCTTTCTTGAGATAACATGAAAATTCCGGCTCCTTTTATTTTGTCGATTAGATGCTTAGGGTCAATATTATCATTATCTGAAAATTATGTCAATTCAAATTTTACCCAGATGTTATAATCATCTATCAATAAAATTTGCCTTGTAAGACACTTAAGTAATATAATTATCTGGAAAAAGCTGTTACTGGGTAAGGAGGTTATCCCATTGTCAACCTATCATGCAGCGGCATGGATGGTGCCTGCAGAAAGCGGCCTAAAAAAGAAACATGTCCAGAAGGTGCTCGCGCTTTTGCCGGAGGACTGCGAACTGGTCCCGTTTGAGATTCATGGTAATAACTCCTCGGCGTATGGTTTTGCGACCATTGAGGTTATTGACGAAGAGGAAAACGGTCTGGAGACGATCGTCGATCTGCTGGAACCGCTTGTCGAAGACTGGACGGAGGATTCTTCCGACTGCACATTAGACTTGCCGGGCGGAAAGCAGACCTATATCGGCTGTGACTACCGTACAGTAATGGTTAGCGGAGTAGATCCGCAACCGCACAGTCATCATAATTAAAATCGTTTAAGAGTAACAAGATACAGATATTTGATTGAACAAGGTCAAGATCGTTGGCTATGCTGCGAAACCAATTGCTGAGCGGCTAAAAAAAAAGGAGGAAATCTGAATTCCTCCTCCTGAAGGATATTTTGTTAAAAACTCTGAAGGACCACTGAAAAATGGTGAGTTGGAATGTGCTGCCAACTGGGTGAAGCAAGTAATATCGTAAGTCATTTTTGCTTAAAAAGTATATTCCTGCGGTATAACTGAACGGACGTTACCCAAGGGTAATTACTTTCTCAGCCTCGGCCATAATATCCATATTCAGATACATGTTGCCGATTTCACCTACCTTGACCTGATCCTTCAGGTTGTAGAAGTCCAGGCAGATGCCACAGGCATAAATGGTAACCCCTTTATCGACTAAAGTCTTTAAAATGTTCAGAACTGGGGCATCTGCTGTGACCAGCTTGACGCCCTCGTGCAGGAATAAAATATGAGAGGGCAAATGGTCTCCCTCGCTCAGACTGTAGAGATAGGAATACATTAATTTCTCTCCTAGGATTTCTTCACCTTTACCGAAACCTTTACTTGTAACCAACAATACGTAACCCATAAAAAATGCTCCTTTCAATCCCCAATATTTATTTATACACAAAGACAAGAACCATTCATCTTAAATCCAAAATTTAACATGATCCCTGAAGCAAAAAATAATCATCAATCCATACGGACAGCTTTGAGTGGGAGAATGTCATACTGCTCCAAATACGCTTCAACGCCCTGCTGGTCGGAGCAGGTGATCTGGATCGCGAGCCCGCAGCCCTGGTTAATTGAGGGAGGGACCGGTATCAAGACAAAAGGCCAGCTGCCTGAATTCAAAAGATCTTCTGCTTCAAGCGTCTGATGAACGGAACTGAAAACAAGGGCGACATTTTCCGAACTTGTCACATTGAACCTCCCAATATGGTGTTTAAAGCAGCCAATAACGCCGCTATATCTGACTCTGCTTGAGAATAATTGATACTGATGCGCAATGCTCCGCGATCAATGGTTCCGGCTGTTTGATGGGCTAAGGGGGCGCAATGCAGTCCCGAGCGGGTAACAATATCAAAGCGGCGGTCCAGCTCCAGAGCCACGCTATCAGGGGTATGATTCCGGAAAACACAGGACACCAGGCCGACTCTCGCATTGATGTCACGGGGCCCGAGAATTTGGATTTCCGGGATATGTTCCAATCCTTCAAGCAGGATAGACATCAGTTGAAGTTCATGGCTGCGGATATTAGGGAGGCCCTCATGCAATATGAATTCTACCGCAGCCCCGAGGGCCGCGATTCCCGGGATATTCCGTGTGCCACTTTCCATCCCTTCTGGCCAGATATCCGGTTGTTCAAGGGTCAGGGAATGAAGGCCTGTCCCTCCATAAATCAGGGGATTTAAAACAAGATCTGGCCTGGCATAGTATCCGCCAACCCCTTGAGGTCCCGACAGGCTCTTATGGCCGGTAAAGGCTAAAAAATCGATGTGCTGGTCTTCCACGTCAATTGGTATCACGCCGGCAGTCTGGGCCGCATCCACCATAAACAGGCAATGGTGCGCTTTAGCAATTTGCCCGAGCTGTTTGATCGGCAGAATCGTACCCAGCACATTCGAAGCATGCGTAAAACAAAACAGGCGGGTATTGGGCTGAAAATTAGATTCCACGATAGCGGGATCCAAAAAACCCTCCCGGCTGCACGGAACAATTGTATAGGAAATTCCGCTCTTTTTGAGATATTCCAGCGGACGGACAACGGCATTATGTTCAAGGGAGCTGATCAGAACATGATCCCCAGTCTGAAGAAGTCCATGAAGTCCCACATTGAGCGATTCGGTGATATTCTGCGTAAAAACAATTCTCTCAGTATTTGCGATGCCAAACAAGCGGCTTAAAGCCTTTCTGGTATGAAGAAGCTCCCGCCCGGCGCGCAGAGAAGATTGATTGACACCGCGTCCGGCACTCCCTCCCTGACGCAGGACCCGGTCATGGGTTTCGTAGACCACCTCGGGTTTCGGCCAGGAAGTTGCGGCATTATCAAAATAAAGCAATTCCGTCTCCCCTTATCACATGGATTTAATATGACTTATTTTAGCATAGGGACATTGGATTTGCATCTTCTCCCGGCAGAATCTGCTATCTCTAATTCCGATCGGTCCTACTGTCAAGTATTCAAGACATCAATCGATGCCCGAATTCAATTGATGCTCCGGAATTTAATCGATGTTCTGAATCTAATTGAATTATTATTAATCAAAAGATAAACTGATACCAGTATCATGGTACTATGGTTTCCTGTTAGACATCATTAAGCTCGCGGTCAAAGGTGATGAAGGAAAGCATGGTCAAAAGACATGAGAGAGGGACCTTATGAAGAAATTCCAAACATTTCGGATTACGGAAGAACATCAGGGCTTGACTGTCGAGCAGTATTTGAAAAGTATTGTACAATGTTCCGGCAGAAAAATTCAAAAGCTGACCAGAGCAGGCGGAGTACGTCTCAATAAAAGAAATGCTTATCTTCAGAAAAAGATAAAAAGCGGGGACATCTTGGATGTTCTCGTTTTGGAAGATCAGTTCTTTGGGGTTAAGCCTGAGCCGGGATTGATTGACATTTTGTTTGAAGATCCGGCACTTATTATTTTATATAAACCAGCCGGCATGTTGGTGCATCCAGCAGGGCAAACAACCGGCGGAACGCTGGCTAACTATCTGGCGGAGTACTTTCGGGAAAATGGAGAGACAATTACCATTCGTCCTTTACACCGTCTGGATCGGGATACTACAGGCTGTGTGGTATTTGCCAAAGATGCACGAACCCAGTCTGAGCTGGAAAAACAGTTACAGGATGGGAGGCTGAAAAGAAAATATTACGCAGTGGTTTGGGGAAGAATTGAGCCGCCATCCGGTTCTGTTGACGCACCGATCGGACCGCATCCAACGCTGCCAAACCGGCGGGCTGTTCATGATCAGGGGGAGCGTGCGCTTACCCATTACAATACGATCAAGACTTTTGAAAATTATTCTCTGTTGGAGCTTACCCTTGAAACCGGAAGAACGCACCAGATTCGCGTTCATCTCTCCTCACTTAGCCATCCTGTGCTCGGAGACAGAATGTACGGGAAGCGCTCCTACCTGATACCCAGACAGGCCTTGCATGCCAGATCCGTCTCGTTTTGCCATCCCGTGGACGGAAAGTTAATTGAAATACAGGCCCCTGTTCCGCCTGATTTGGAAAACCTAATCAGCCATCTTTCTTTATAGTTTTTGGGGAGTGACTTTTACCACCACCAGGTTCTGTAACGGTATCTCGGCCTGTATGCGCCAATGAAAAGGGGAAGTCCCAAAGGAAAACAAAAAAGAACATGCTGTTCACCTCTTTTTATATTGGTAAATATATCCATTTCCAATATATGTTCATTATGCCTAAAAATTATCTTGTCTATGATACGGGTCGTTTTGTTTCTTTATCCAAAAGGTAAAAAGGACAAAAAGGATTAAGATGTTTCGAAAATTATGTTAAGATGTTCCTAAGATCAAAAAGAAAATTACTGAATGGGGGAGAAAAATGAAAAAGACAGCTATTGTATTGGGAATTATCCTGATTCTAATTATGATCATTGGAGGTTCTTTGATTGGCAGCTATAACAGTCTGGTGACTGCTGATGAAAATGTAAAAAGTAAGTGGAGCCAGGTCGAGAACCAGCTGCAGCGTAGAATGGACCTGATTCCAAATCTTGTGGCAACAGTCAAGGGATATGCTGCGCATGAAAATGAAGTGTTTACCGCTATTGCGGATGCGCGTTCGAAACTGGCCGGAGCCCAGACAATCAATGAAAAAGTAGCAGCGGACGATGAGCTGAGCAGTGCTTTGTCCAGATTACTGGTGATCGTTGAGAATTATCCGGATCTGAAAGCAAACCAGAACTTCATTGCCCTGCAGGATGAACTTGCCGGGACTGAGAACCGCTTGGCAATCGCCCGTCAGGATTATAATGAGGCTGTTCAGACATTTAATACTTCCATCAAGCGTTTCCCGAGAAATATTATTGCAGGGATGTTTAATTTTGAAAGCTACACTTACTACGAAGCCGAGGAAGGAGCAGAAAAGGCTCCGGTAGTAAAATTTGGCGAGTAGGAGGACAGGAATGACAAAGAAACTCCTTTCCGTATTCCTGGCTGTGTTTTTACTGACGGCAGGGGTTTGCCCTTCTCTGCTGGCATTGACACTGCTGGCCAAGCCGGCAACGGATATTTATGTACAGGATTATGCCGGTATGCTGGCAGATACAACAAAACAGGAAATTCTCAGAATTGCCGCTGCTCTGGATGAAAAAACCTCGGCTCAAATCGCCGTTGTGACGGTGGATTCCCTGGAAGGCAGCACGGTTGAGGAGTATGCCAATAAACTGTTTCGGGCCTGGGGCATTGGAGATCAGGAAAAAGACAACGGTGTATTGTTCCTGATCAGCAAAGAGGACCGGGAGCGAAGAATCGAAGTGGGCTATGGTCTGGAAGGTAGGATTAATGATGCCAAAGCTGGTCGTTTTCTGGACCAGTCTACACCGTATTTCCAGGATGGGGATTACGACGGCGGCGTCTATCTGGTATTTAATCTCCTGGTCGCTGAGGTCTGCGAGGAGTATGGTATTGATGATCTGGGGGCATCGGAGGAATTAGCAGCTGAAGAATCATCAGGATTTGATTATGACTGGATCATCATCCTAATTGTGTTCATTGTCATCATTTACCTTAACAGTCGCAACAGGGGCAAACGGAGCGGCAATTTCCGCGGTCCTTTCGGGGGAGGATTCGGAGGCGGATTTGGAGGAGGCTCTTCCGGCGGTGGTTTTGGTGGTGGCGGGTTCGGAGGCGGTTCTTCTGGGGGCGGTGGATCGTCCCGGGGGTGGTGAGAAGTGTACTAAAAGTGTTCGCACAAAGATCATATGAAATATTGTTAGCATGGGTAAGGGGGTGCATAAAATGGGAAAGATTTATAACGGCTTGACGGAACTTATCGGCGGCACGCCGCTGGTAAGACTTCATCATATCTCTGCCGGAATCAATGCGGAGGTAATTGCAAAGATTGAATCGTTCAATCCTGGTGGTAGCATTAAGGATAGGATTGCTTTAAATATGATTCTGGATGCCGAGAAAAAAGGCCTGATGACAAAGGATTCGGTGATTATTGAACCGACTAGCGGAAATACTGGTATTGGCCTGGCTTTTGTCGCAGCGGTCAAAGGGTACCGGCTGATCCTGACCATGCCGGAAACAATGAGTGTAGAGAGGCGGAAGCTGCTTCAGGCTTACGGAGCTGAAGTTATTCTGACGCCAGGTTCGGAAGGGATGACAGGTTCAATTAAAAAAGCAGCGGAGTTGGCCCGGAAAATCCCAGGATCCTTTATTCCCCAGCAGTTTGAAAATCAGGCCAACCCTCAAATCCATCGGGAGACGACGGCTGAGGAAATCTGGGCCGATACAGATGGCAAAATAGACATTCTGGTTGCCGGGGTGGGAACAGGAGGCACGCTTACAGGCATAGGAGAAGTTCTGAAGGTGCGTAAACCTGGACTAAAGGTAATCGCGGTGGAACCTCAGGGCTCTCCGGTCCTCTCAGGGGGCAGACCGGGTTCCCACAACCTTCAGGGAATTGGAGCAGGGTTTGTTCCCGGAGTTTTAAACCTTGACCTCATTGATGAAATATTCCAGGTGACGGATCAGGAAGCGTATCGGACGGGACGAGAACTGGTGAAAAAAGAGGGAATGTTGGTCGGCATTTCTGCCGGTGCAGCCGCTTTTGCTGCCCTGGAAGTTGCCAAACGTCCGGAAAATGAAAGGAAAATGATTGTAGTCATTTTCCCGGATACTGGTGAAAGGTATATCAGTACTGAAATGTTTTAGGATAAATAAAAAATAGAAAATAATTGCAAACTTAAAAAACATATGAACATATGAACATATATAAAATATCTAAGGAGAGAAACCATTTATGAGCAAAAATAACTGGAAATTTGATACGTTGCAGGTTCATGCCGGTCAGGTGTCTGATCCTACAACAGGTTCAAGGGCCGTGCCCATTTATCAGACAACTTCGTATGTATTTAAAGATACGGATCATGCGGCCAAATTATTCAGTCTGGAGGAGTCCGGCAATATCTATACGCGGATGATGAATCCCACGACAGATGTCCTGGAAAAGAGGATTGCAGCGTTGGAGGGCGGAGCTGCTGCAATTGCGACAGCATCCGGATCGGCCGCTGTCACGTACGCGATCTTAAATATTGCCGGAGCTGGAGATGAGATCGTGTCTGCCAATACATTGTATGGCGGAACCTATAATTTGTTTTCAACTACGTTAGCCAGACTTGGTTTAAAAACCACGTTTGTAAATCCTGATGAGCTGGAGAATTTCCGGACTGCCATCACGAAAAAAACAAAAGCCATCTATATAGAAGCCCTTGGCAATCCGGGCATCAACATTGTTGATATTGAGGCTGTGGCCCAAATCGCGCATGAAAATGGTATCCCGCTGATTATCGATAGCACATTTGCATCACCTTACCTTCTCAAACCGATCGAATTCGGCGCGGATATTGTTGTGCATTCCGCAACGAAGTTTATCGGCGGACATGGTACTACAATCGGAGGACTGATCATTGATTCCGGAAAATTTGATTGGTCGGCAAGCGGCGAATTTCCGGGGATGACCGAACCTGATCCGAGCTATCATGGCCTAAAATACTTTGAAGCACTTGGACCGTTGGCCTATATTTCCAAAATCAGGCTGCAGCTGATCCGGGATACGGGAGCAACGATCAGCCCGTTTAATTCGTTCCTTTTGCT
The DNA here is from genome assembly GCA_023667845.1 of Dehalobacter sp. Classification (NCBI taxonomy): domain Bacteria; kingdom Bacillati; phylum Bacillota; class Clostridia; order Eubacteriales; family Desulfitobacteriaceae; genus Dehalobacter; species Dehalobacter sp. Next base: position 192,560 of record JAMPIU010000050.1, read on the forward strand.
TCAGGGGCTTGAGACTCTGTCTCTCCGGGTCAGACAGCATGTGGAGAACACCAGGAAAGTCGTTGATTTCCTCCAGAGTCATCCGCGTGTCTCCTGGGTCAATTACCCCGAACTTGAAGGAAACAAATACCATGACTTAGCTAAAAAATACTTTCCGAAAGGAACCGGTTCGATTTTTACCTTTGGGATTAAGGGCGGTATCGAAGAAGGCAAAAGCTTTATCAATAACCTGGAGCTGTTCTCTTTGCTCGCGAATGTTGCCGATGCTAAATCTCTTGTCATTCATCCGGCCAGCACGACCCATGCCCAGCTGTCTGAACAAGAACAGCTTGCTTCCGGCGTAACGCCGGATATGATCAGACTGTCCATCGGCATTGAGGATGCCGAAGACATTATTGCCGATTTGAAGCAGGCACTTGATAAAATTTGAGTTAGCCATAAAGTATTATGTATGTATACGGGACGTAATCTAACCGCTCTTCGGCAAATAGCGCCCTTCTGGCGCTATTTAGCCCCGCTTCACATCCATGTTACGCTTGGGCGCGGTTAGATTACATCCCGTTTATATTTTTTAGAAGTGATAGATGGTTTCCAGGGTCATAAATTTTTATGCAGTCTAAAATGCCAAGTTAGTCAGGCAAAGATGCATATTGATTCGAAACAAGACCGGCTGATCTCAGGCAGAAGTGAATAAAAGTTTCTGCCCAGGGAGACAGGGTTCTTTTTTTATGGTGGGCAAAATAGAACATTCTTTTCTCGGGCAGTTCAGCAAGTTCATAGGCATTGATCTGTCTGCTTTTGACATAATCCAGAGCGGCTATGCCTGAAATAATTGAGATGCCAATTCCTTCCTTGACACTTTCTTTAAGAGCTTCGAGGTTGTCGCAGTAGCCGGCAACCTGCAAGTCGGAAAGCGTAATGCCTGATGTATGCAGCATTTGAACAACATTTGCCTGGGTGCCCGAATCTGACTTCCGAAAAATAAAAGGGTAATCCACCAGTTCAGTGATGGAAATATGATTGTTTAGACAAATGTTGCTGGGTGTGATTAAGACCAGCTTTTCTTGCAGAAAAGGAATAAAAGTTAACTGATCCTCATGGTATTGTTTACCCAGCACCCCGATTTCGACATCCCCGTTCAACAGCTTGGCTGCAACAATTTCCGAACCGCTTTGGTCAAGGACAAATTGAATTCCTTTGTACTCACCTAAAAATTTGGCCAATAAAGGTGGTATTGCATATTTAGCTGGAACACTACTGGCCGCAATATGAAGATGACCGTCAATTTTTGCAGTCCAGCCTTTCATTTCCCATAGCGCCCTGTCTTTTACATTGAGTATTTCTCTGGCCCATGGATATAATTTTTCCCCAAAAGGCGTTAAGACAATTTCCTTTCCAAGCCGGTCAAACAGTTTTTGACCAAAGTAGTGCTCCAGATTGCTTATATGCGTACTGACCGTCGACTGGCTTAAAAAAAGACTTTGGGCAGCCTTAGAAAAGCTGTTTTTTTCCGCTACTTGTGTAAAAATCTCCAATTGATGCAATAACATAAAAAAAATTCACTCCCTGCAGATAGGATAGGCTGTTAGTCTTTGCTTTATCCGTTAGTCCGTTAACGTTAATGATTTTATATTATCGTTATTATCGATAGATAGCAATCCTATTTGAAGATAAAAAGTATTTCAAGAAAGATCTGATGCTTGCTATAATAAAGTAATTTAAAAGCTTAAAGCAGAGGGAATTAATGCTTAATCAATTATTGAAAATGTATGCTGGAGGCCCGAAATGAAATGGACAGTGGGTATCGACATCGGGTCCGTATCAACCAAAGCAGTTCTTTTTAATGGAGAACAGGTTGATTCAAAAATTATTCCGAGCGGCTGGAGCCCTTCCCAGGCAGGGCAGGAGGTTCTGGAGCGTCTGCTGAAGCCGCAGGAACTGACCCGTGATGATATTAGCTTGCTTGTCGGCACAGGCTATGGCCGTATTCAACAGGGAATGTTTGATAAAACGTTTAGTGAGATTACCTGCCATGCCCGCGGTGTACATTATCTGTTGCCGGAAGCCTGCGGGCTGATTGATATCGGCGGTCAGGACAGCAAGGTGATTGGCTTTGGCGAAAAGGGCAAAGTTGAAGACTTTGTGCTGAACGACAAATGCGCGGCCGGGACCGGAAGGTTTCTGCAAGTAACCGCCCAAACATTGGGTCTGGAGGTTTCGCAGTTATCCGATCTCGCCAAAGATGCCGATCCGGCTGACATTAACAGTATGTGCGCGGTATTTGCCGAATCAGAAATGATTGGCTTGCTGGCGCAGGGCATTACTATCGAAAGTATTGTCGCCGGTTTGTTAAAGTCCATAGCGAAACGCATCAGCGTGATGGCTGGGAAGATCCATTTTCAGGATACCGTTGCTTTTTGCGGCGGGGTAGCTCAGAACCAGGTGCTTAAAAACCTGCTTAGTCAGGAAATAGGATGCAGGCTGGCTGTGCCGCCGAGTCCTCAGGCTGTAGGGGCTTTGGGAGCTGCAATCCTGGGCTATGAATTATAAAAGAGGAGGAACAAGAAAAATGCGAGCTCAAACAATGGCTTACTTCGACCAGCTGATCCCTAGTGGGATGGTCATGGCCAAGGAGGCCAAGGAACAAGGCAGAAATGTAGTAGGGTATTATTGTGTATTTTCCCCGATAGAACTTATCGAGGCTGCAGGGGCAGTGCCAGTTGGGCTTTGTGCAACCAAACAGGAACCGATAGCCGAGGCGGAAAAAGTACTGCCGCGTAATCTCTGTCCACTGGTCAAATCCAGTTACGGCTTTGCTGTAAGCGGCAAATGTCCCTTTTTTCATTTTGCAGATATCGTCCTGGCCGAAACGACCTGTGACGGCAAGAAAAAAATGTACGAGCTGCTGGCGGAGCATAAACCGATGATCGTGCTGGATATTCCGAATAGCTCCAATCTGGAAGACAGACAGGGCCATTGGGTCAAACAAATTTACCGAGCCAAGGATTATTTTGAAAAGAATTTAGATGTCAAGATCAGCAAAGAAAAACTTGCTGAGGTCATCAGGACCTACAACGAGGAAAGAAAGCTCTTAATGGAACTGGTTAGTCTCAATAAACTGCATCCAACTCCAATTTCAGGTACAGACCTGCTGAAAGTGCTGTGGGGAAGAAGCTTCCAGTTCAAACGCGATGAATACACTGCCAAGGTCAAGGAACTGATTGCTGAACTAAAAGAAATGACAGCAAAAGGTGAAGGTGCTTCCCAATCTTCCAGCAAACGGATACTCATTACAGGCTGTCCGACGGGCACCGGACAGGAAAAAGTCATGCAGGTTATTGAAGAAGCAGGCGGAGCGATTGTGCTACAAGAGTCCTGCAGCGGCATTAAAGGTCTGGTTGATCTTGTATCGGAGGAAATGGATCCGTTCGAAGCCCTGGCTGAAAAATACAGCAAGATCCCGTGCTCCTGTAGTTCGCCGAATACCGGTCGCTTTGAACTGCTGAGCAGGCTCGTTGAAGAATACAACGTTGACGGGGTTGTAGATATCACCCTCCAGGCCTGTCATACGTACAATATTGAGTCTTATTCGATCAAGGAACATTTGAAAAAGAACCATAATATCCCGCTTCTGCAGATTGAAACAGACTACAGCGATGCTGACCGCCAGCAAATCAAACTCAGAGTCGACGCATTTCTGGAAATGCTGTAGAATACCAAATTCTCTTCAATTGCTGCTAATTAATGAAACCCACTTTCTCCTGCGAACATAGATCATCTAACATCGCAGGAGAAAGTGGGTTTTTGGTATTAAGGTAAAACCAACACAACACGGTTGACTTATTATGATCGGCATATTATGATTACCTTATCCCCTCCCCCACAGGGAGGGGATAAGGAGGTAATTAATTGAACACCCAAAAAAAACAAGCCCTTCAGGCTTTAAAAACAGCCCAGGGCCAAATTGAAGCGACAATTAAGATGATTGAAGAGGGAAGGTATTGCGTCGATGTATCAAATCAAATCCTTGCGACACAATCTCTCTTGAAAAAAGCAAATTTGCTGATCCTGAAACAGCATATGGACCACTGTGTAACCGAAGCTTTCGAACAGGGTAACGGCAGGGAGAAAATTGATGAGATCATGGCAATCCTGGCAAAGGTGACCAATAAATAAAGGCTAATAAATACAAAATAAATACAATAGGTAATAAATTTGACAAAAAAATAGATAATTATATGAGGGTTAGATCACTGAAAAGAGGTATACGATGATGGAAAAGTCGCTGAAAATAGAAGGGATGACCTGCACATCTTGCGCGAAGGCTGTCGAAAGAGCCGTACGGAGACTACAGGGCGTTGAAGAGGCCAATGTTAATTTTGCCACAGAGAAATTAAGCATCCGCTATGAACCTTCCCTGCTGCGTGTTTCAGATATCAAAAAGACCGTTGAAAAAGCCGGATACAGTGCTCTGGAAGAAGCAAAGATTGATGAAGACAAAGAAAAAAAAGAAAGGGAAAGAAAAGCTCTCTGGCGGAGGTTTGTGCTGTCCGCTATCTTTACGGCTCCGCTTCTAAGTATTACGATGGGACATATGTTTGGCAGTGCTGTTGGCTTTCATTTGCCGGAAATGATTGATCCGATGATGAATCCTTTAAACTTCGCCCTTATCCAGCTGATTCTTGTTCTGCCTGTGGTGATCGCAGGCTATAAGTTCTTTACCATTGGGTTAAAAACACTGCTCAAGGGAAGTCCGAATATGGATTCGCTCATTGCAATAGGTACTTCGGCAGGGTTCATTTACGGAGTCTTTGCAGTCTTTCAGATTTTTAGGGGAAATACAGAATATGCGAATCATCTGTACTTTGAAGCAGCAGGTGTGATTTTGACACTGATTACACTGGGCAAATATCTGGAATCTGTAACGAAGGGTAAGACCTCGGAAGCGATTAAAAAGTTGATGGGGCTTGCACCAAAAACAGCCACCATTATCCGGGATGGGAAAGAAATTGAGATCCCGATCGAAGAAGTGGAGACGGGAGATATCATCTTTGTAAAACCTGGAGAGAAAATGCCTGTTGACGGCAATGTCGTTGAAGGGAGTACGTCTGTGGATGAATCCATGCTGACAGGAGAAAGTATTCCGGTAGAAAAGAATCCCAGGGATGCGATCATCGGGGCCAGCATTAATAAAAACGGAACCATCAAATATGTGGCGACCCGAATCGGTAAAGATACGGCCCTCGCGCAGATCATCAAATTGGTTGAGGAAGCACAGGGCTCCAAAGCGCCGATCGCAAAGCTGGCCGACGTGATTTCCGGTTACTTTGTACCGGCGGTGATAGGGATTGCTCTGCTCTCGGCTTTAGGATGGTATTTTATTGGTGGGCAGTCCGCGGTCTTTGCACTGACTATCTTTATCTCGGTACTCGTTATCGCCTGCCCCTGTGCTCTGGGGCTGGCCACACCAACCGCGATCATGGTCGGAACAGGCAAAGGCGCCGAATATGGGGTCTTGATCAAGAGCGGAGTAGCCTTAGAAACGACACATAAAATCAATACCATCGTTTTTGATAAAACGGGTACGATCACAGAAGGGAAACCTAAGGTCACAGACGTAATTACCGCGACTGGGATCAGTCCAAACGATCTGCTGCAGCTTGCCGCCTCTGCCGAAAAAGGGTCGGAGCATCCGCTCGGAGAAGCGATTGTCAGGGAGGCTGAGGATAAGAAGCTTAGCTTTAAGAAACCAGATGTGTTCAAGGCAATTCCCGGTCAGGGGATCGAAGTACAGATCGAAGACAGAGCTATGTTGCTTGGCAACAAAAAGATAATGGGCGAAAGGAAAATATCTCTTCTTCACTTCGAGGGAACCTCGGATCAATTGGCCAGAGAAGGCAAGACTCCGATGTATATTGCGATCGACAACACTTTAGCTGGAATTATCGCTGTAGCCGATACGGTCAAAGAAAACAGCAGTAGGGCGATTGAGATCCTCCACAAAATGAATATTGAAGTTGTCATGATTACCGGTGACAACCAAAGAACGGCCGAGGCTATCGCCAAATTGGTCGGAATCGATAGAACGCTGGCTGAAGTCCTGCCTCAGGATAAGGCAAACGAAGTGAAAAAGCTCCAACAGGAAGGCAGGAAGGTCGCCATGGTCGGCGACGGTATCAACGACGCTCCGGCCCTCGCCCAAGCAGATATCGGGATAGCGATCGGCTCAGGTACGGACGTCGCGATGGAATCCGCGGATATTGTCCTGATGCGAAGTGATCTGCTTGACGTTTCGGCTGCAATCCAGTTAAGTAAAAATACAATTAGAAATATTAAACAAAACTTATTTTGGGCATTTGGTTACAATATCCTTGGAATTCCAATCGCTATGGGAATTCTGTATATCTTTGGAGGACCTCTGCTGAATCCTGCTATTGCTGCCGCTGCCATGAGCTTCAGCTCGGTGTCGGTATTGCTGAATGCGCTCAGGTTAAAAGGATTCAAGCCTGTAAAATAAAGATTTATTACAAATCAATCATTACGAGAGAGGCAACATTATGAAAAAGAAAATTGAGATCGAAGGCATGAGCTGCAGCCATTGCGTCAATCATGTCAAAGAAGCTTTGAGTGAACTTGCGGGTGTAACAGGTGTCGATGTCAATTTGGACGCGAAGACGGCTGTGTTGGAAGGAACCGATGATATTCAGGAGGGAGCCATTAAACTGGCAATCGAGGATGTCGGTTACGAAGTGGTTGGAATCATGGATCTTTAAAATCAACAGTAAGTTTTCCTGTGATTCCCGCGTTGGATACAGGTACAAATGGAAAATAGTATTTTTACAAGGAGTCATTATGCAAAATCAGTTTTCGCGGACGGAATTGTTGACTGGACAGGAAGGCCTGTCAAAGCTTCAGAACAGCAAAGTGACTATTTTCGGGTTGGGCGGGGTAGGCTCCTATACGGCCGAAGCTCTGGCCAGGGCCGGTATAGGCGCTTTTAAGCTTGTTGATTTTGATGAAATTTGCCTGACAAACATCAACCGGCAGCTTCATGCGCTGCATTCGACGATTGGCAAGTCTAAAGTGGATGTAATGAAACAAAGGATGCTGGATATCAATCCCAAAGCCAAAATAGAAACCTTCCAGTCCTTTTATCAGGAGGAAGGTGCCGAAGGCTTCTTTACCGAGAAACCGGACTATGTGGTTGATGCAATTGATACGGTCAGAAGTAAAGTGAGTCTGGCCAAAGAATGTCGCCATAGAGGAATTCTGCTCATTTCCTGCATGGGGGCCGGCAATCGTCTCGATGCGCTCAGTTTCCGTGTTGCTGATATATCCAAGACCAGCGGCTGCCCGTTAGCCAAAGCGGTGCGCAAACTTCTGAGGAAGGAAGGAATTACGGAAGGATTCAAAGTTGTTTTCTCTCCTGAGCCGGCCCTGAAGCCGCTGGAGCAGGAAAATAGCTGCGCGTCCAATTGTATTTGCCCCAGCGGTGATGCTCACTGTTCCCTGAAAAGTCAGATTCCCGGCAGTATTTCTTACGTTCCGTCCGTGGCTGGTCTGCTGATGGCTGGGGAAGTTGTCCGGGATATTCTCGGGAATGCTATTTGTGGTCATTCCTAACCTGGTTGTAAAAGAGTTCTGCGAATCAATTAATCCGACGATCGCTTCTTTCGAGAAACGCCTTGCATTTCTGGAAGGGGAAGCAGGTGCGATCGCCTGTGCATTGAAATGCGCTGGAAACAATCTAAGATCTCATTAGGCGACTGCGCCGCCGCAGCTGGAACCGCTGCCGGCCGTGCAGGCGTAGCAATGGTTATTGATGCGGATTTCACGTTTCTTAAAATCTGCCGGGGAAAATCTGGAGATATGCCTGGGGTTGCATGTCAGCCCCAGCATTTGATTAAAATCGCAGTCATAGGCGTATCCGTCCCAACTTACGGAAATTTGATTCCGGCACATCAGATTGTTCAGGGTAGATGCATTAAATGTATTGGCCAGTCTTTCCATATATTGCTGCAAATTGCCTGATGTTTGCAAGAAGGTTAAAAATCTGCCAACCGGAAAATTGGCCATAGCAAATAATTTGTGAAAAGAGACCTCATACTGACTGAGAAGGACCCGGCGGTAGTCTGCTTCGAGTGACTGCTGTGATGCAGGAAGAAAAGCACCACCCGGATTATAAACCAAATTGAGTTTTAAATGACTGTTTTCTTTACCGTAACCAAGTTTATTTAAGTTTGATAACGCCTGAATCGATTTTTGGAAAACCCCGCTGCCTCGTTGGCGGTCGGCGTCCTTTTCGCTGTAGTATGGCAGGGAAGAAATCAGCTCGACCTGATGCGCGGCAAAAAATTCAGGTAAATGAGCATATTCAGGCTGGTCCAACAACGTCAGGTTCGTCCTCAACATGATATGGTGCTTCAATTGTGCTGCTTCCCGAATCAGCCAGCATAAATTCGGATTGAGTTCCGGAGCACCGCCGGTAACATCCAGAACTTTGATATCATTGTCTGACATGACCTGAAAACAGGCAGCCATGGTTTCCTTTGACATCGACTCGGTTCGATGAGGGCCAGCCTCCACATGGCAGTGTTTGCATCCTAAATTGCAGACCTTGCCGGTATTGACTTGCATGGTTTCGATTGTCGAACAGCTTAATAAGGGATAAGTATTGACTTCTTTGACTTTTTCGGCAAACGGTTTAATTGTATCTAGGCTTTCCAAACATAAGAGCTGGGCGTTTTGATGATCTGTCAATTTCATTATGTCGCATGCTCCTCTCAGAATTTCAGCTTGCTCACAATATTCTTTGCCTGCACACCATGCACCAGCGTAGCACCGCCGCGGATTGCTGCAGCAACATGGATGGCTTCTGTGATTTGGGCCTCATTGGAACCTTTTTCGAGGGCATCTTTGGTATAGGAGTCAATGCAGTAGGGGCATTGGACAGCATGGGCGACTGCTAGGGCAATCAAGGATTTTTCTCGCGCACTCAGTGTGCCGTCCTGAAAAACAGAGCCATAATAAGCCATGAATTTTTGCCAGAGGTCGGGAACTTCTTCGCCCATTGTTGGAAATTTGGCTAAATCAGCTGGATTATAATAAGTTTCCATAGTCGATTCTCCTCGTATAATATTTTTACTATTGTTGTAACAAAACAATGAAAGCTTGGCAATAAACAGTTTTGTGCGGTGTCGATAGCGACCACCGATTGCGGACACCGTGTGAAATAGGCAAATTGCAGCGCCTCAGCCCGCTGCCAACATCAACATATAGCACAGTGTCTCGGGGATTCAGTTCACCAAAATGCACAGTGGTTTCACAGCCGTATTTATCTGCGATTCCAGAGCCGTTTCCTTGTACAAATCATGGGTGGTTTCTAAGTAACTCATTTTCATTTCTCCTTCTGTGATAATCAAACATCAACAACAAATTTTAGCTTTATTGTCTTACAAGTAATTTTAATGCAAGAAACGTACCAATATCTGGATCGGTATAATTTATCTGAAATAAACGATAGAATATGCATATTTGCAAACTGAGATCGCTTTTTTCAAATCATATTTTGTTTCATTTTGATAAAAATATTTCTAGTTGGCTAAAATAAACGTAATAATTATGAAAGAGAGGGAAAGCAATTATTGACAATTCAGATAAAGTAGTTGTATCATACAACTAAGGAGAGGCGCGATGAAAAATAACAGAGAGCTTTTATGTTTACTAGCTGAATTGACAAAAGCCTCGAGATGCTGCCAGCAGGATGCAATCCTAGGAGGATCTATTACTTTTACCCAATTTTACATACTTGATCTGGTTGGCAAATACGGAATACTGCAGCTTTCAGATTTACACTCTCTGCTTAAAGTGGAAAAAAGTACCTCGACCAGACTGATTGAGCCTCTTGTTCTACAGGGTCTAATTATCAAGGAAAGATCAGAAATTGACTGCAGAGCGATTAATCTAATTCTGACTGACAAAGGTCAGCAGATAAAGACGAATGTATGGAAACATGTTGATATTTTTCTGGGAAAACTGTCGGCAGAAATTCCTGAAGACCAACAAGAAGCGGTTTATGAAAATACCTGGTTGTTTCTCAAAGCTGTGAAAAGCGTTCTCAATCAAAATTGTTGTGAATATCATAAAATGCAATAGTTCGCAGTTTGTTCCCAGTGAGAGGAGGTGTACACAAATGTTTACAAAACATTGGATGCTGCGTGAAACTGCTCATTGTAAAGAAGGCTGTATAATTCAGTCCTGGGGAAGACGGTAAACTCCCTGAAAGAGCTCGTTAAAATGCGGGCTCTTTTTCAAAAGCATCTAACTTATAATAAAATGAGCTTTATCCTATTAAGACTATAGAAATTATGGTATATTAGATAAATATGATAATTGGTTCTGCGGGATGGACTTAATTCCGCGTCAAAAATTATAAGCTGGAAAGAGGCAAGCGTATTGCACTATCGTGATAAACTTATAACACTCCAAGGAAACCTGGAGAAAATGAGCAAGATCATGATTGCATTTTCAGGAGGAGTGGACAGTACTTTCTTAGTTAAAGTTGCCGGAGATGTATTGGGCAAAAACGTAATTGCTGTTACGGCAAAATCAGCTACATTTCCGGAGAGGGAACTTCAGGAGGCTGTTCAATTTTGCCGGCAGGAAGAGATCAGCCATCTAATTATAGAGTCCGAGGAATTGGATGATCCTGAGTTCGGCAAAAATCCTTTTAACCGCTGTTATCTTTGTAAAAAACAATTGTTCAGCAAAATATTGAGCATTGCGGCTGACTACGGTATGGAATCTGTCGTAGAAGGCTCCAATGTGGATGATTTAAGCGATTATCGTCCTGGAAGACAGGCTTTAGAAGAACTAGGGATACAAAGTCCGCTGCTTCAGGCAGGGTTGACAAAAGAAGAAATCCGCCTTCTTTCGAAAGAACATGGGTTGACGACCTGGGATAAACCCTCATTTGCCTGCTTGTCTTCCAGGATTCCCTATGGCGAAGAGATAAATGAAAAGAAACTACAGATGATTGATTTTGCAGAACAATTTTTACTCGATTTGGGTTTCCGTCAAGTTCGGGTACGGTACCATGGTGATATTGCCCGCATAGAGGTATTGCCGCAGGAGAATAATCTTATCATACGACAGGACATCGCTCAGAAGATCTATAAGAAATTTACAGATATTGGCTTTGCTTATACGGCACTTGACCTAAAGGGCTACCGCAGCGGCAGTATGAATGAAAAGATCAATACGAATAGTTGATAAACGAAAGTATCCGAGGTGATTATTATGGTGGAAAAAGCCAATATGCAAATGAATCAACTTGTTTCGAATATTGTTTCAAGCTATCAGGAACAGCCCAATTCTTACACTCAGCTGTCCTGCCAGCTTCCAAACCGGGATGTCATCATCGAGATTATTCACCTCTTGCGGCAGCTTTTATTTCCGGGGTATTTTGGCAAGCAAAACCTGAATGAAAGCACCTTGGAATATCATGTTGGGAACCTGTTGATCGAGATCTATGAAAAATTGAGCCAGCAGGTAAGCTGTGCGCTCAAGCATCAACACGGCAATAACGCATCTTGTGATGATATAGAAATCAGTGAAAAAGCAGAAAAGATATGTTGGCACTTTTTAAGCAAGATTCCGGAAATAAGGGAATATCTAGCACTGGATGTACAGGCTGCTTTTGACGGGGATCCGGCAGCTGATGACAAAGCGCTTGTGATCTTCGCATATCCGGGCCTTTTGGCAGTCAGTATTTACCGGCTCGCGCATGAGCTTTACCTGCTCTCTGTTCCGTTGATCCCGAGGATCATGACTGAATTTGCTCATAACGAGACTGGAATTGATATTCACGCAGGGGCCAAAATCGGCAAATATTTCTTCATAGACCATGGTACGGGTGTCGTTATTGGCGAAACTACGATTATTGGCGATAAAGTTAAGATTTATCAGGGTGTAACGCTGGGAGCCCTATCCACTAGAGGCGGACAAAGCCTTCGCAGCCAAAAGCGTCATCCAACAATTGAGGATGATGTGACTGTCTATTCCGGAGCCTCAATATTTGGTGGGGAAACGATTATCGGAAAAGGTTCGGTCATTGGCAGTAATGTGTTTATTACCCAATCTGTCCCGCCTGGAACCAGGGTAATGATTAAAAATCCGGATCTGATCTTTAAGGGGCAGGAAATGCAAAAAGATAAGAAGGAACTGACAAACGAACTGGACCTGGAAACTTAAAAATAGCTAAAGGGCACTGGCTGAGTGCAATTTATACGATTGTAAGGCATACAAAACTATAGATATTAGGGATTATGAGTTAGATTATTAACGAAGCGATAAAATCTGAAGAAAGGAAAGAGGGTCGACTTGAAAATATCAACAAAAGGAAGATATGGTTTACGTGCGATTCTTGACGTGGCCCTGAATGAGCACGCAGGACCGGTAACCATTCATAGTATTTCCGAGCGCCAGGATTTATCTGAACGCTATTTGGAACAGCTGCTCATTACACTGAAACAGAACGCGCTCATCAAAAGCATCCGCGGATTCCAGGGAGGATATATTTTAGGCAGAGAGCCTGAAAGTATTACGGTCGGTGATACGATCAGAGCACTGGAAGGCCCGATATCTCCCGTCGACTGCGTCAATGACAATAATCCGGGTGCCTGTTCCAGAGCTGAATTGTGCGTAACCAAAATGGTATGGGACGATCTGAAAAATGCAATGGTAAAGGTACTGGATTCTTATACTTTGGCGGACCTGATGGAGGAATATAAAAAAATGAACAATAATTCCTTTGACAATTATTGCATTTAATACTGTGTATTTTAATCTTGCCCCATGGTTGTTTGGAAAAACCATGGGGTTTTTTATATGCCCGTTACCTGGCAGCATAAGGTCAATTTTTCTCTATGGAAAACTATAAAGTCCATAGGAATAACAGATAAATTAGTCAGAATAGTATTGACAAATGCTTAAAACCCTACTACTATATCTTTAAACACTACAAAAACTATAGACATTATGATATTTAGAAGGGGCGTGTTTAGATGAGTAAAATCTATGAAGAGTTAACAGACTTAATTGGTGGTACTCCATTGGTAAAATTAAATAAAATAACGGTGGGGATAAAATCGGAGATTGTGGCTAAGCTGGAATCCTTCAACCCAGGTGGAAGCGTCAAAGACAGAATTGCCCTGAATATGATCAAAACGGCTGAGGGAAAAGGGCTGATTAATAAAGATTCGGTGATCATTGAACCAACGAGTGGAAACACTGGAATTGGACTGGCCTTTGTTACAGCAGCCAGAGGATACCGATTAATTCTGACGATGCCGGATACAATGAGTGTTGAAAGACGTAGCTTGCTTAAAGCTTATGGCGCTGAACTTGTATTGACCCCTGGGGCTGATGGAATGAACGGGGCTATAAAAAAAGCGCTGGAGCTGGCGGAGGAGATGCCAAATTCTTTTATCCCCCAACAGTTCGAAAATCCAGCCAATCCGGAAATTCACCGTAACACAACCGCTGAAGAGATTTGGAGTGATACAGACGGGAAGGTCGATATTATTGTAGGCGGCGTAGGAACAGGCGGGACGATTACAGGGGTTGGTGAAATTCTTAAATTACGGAAACCTGATGTTAAAATCATTGCGGTGGAACCGAATGATTCTCCTGTTTTGTCCGGTGGGAAGCCTGGACCGCACAAGATTCAGGGAATTGGGGCAGGGTTTATTCCACAAGTCCTTAATCTAAAGCTTGTCGATGAAATTTATAAAGTAACGAATGATCAGGCTTTTGAAACAGGGCGCAGACTGGCCAGGGAGGAAGGGCTCCTGGTGGGGATCTCATCCGGTGCCGCAGTCTATGTAGCCCTGAAGGTTGCTAAACGTCCGGAAAATGAAGGAAAAAGGATTGTTGTTGTCCTTCCTGACACCGGTGAACGTTACCTGAGCACGCTAATGTTTCAGGAGAGTTAAGTGCAGTCGAAATAAGAAGTATTTAATCAATACGGAGGCCATGATGAGCAAGACAGAAAAAGGAACATGGAAACTGAAAACAGGATTAGCGGAGATGCTGAAAGGCGGAGTGATCATGGATGTGACAACTCCGGATCAGGCCAAGATTGCTGAAGAAGCAGGCGCATGCGCAGTTATGGCCTTGGAACGCGTTCCGGCAGATATCCGGGCAGCCGGAGGGGTGGCCCGAATGGCTGATCCAACAATCATTCTAAAGATTATGGAAGCGGTTACGATTCCGGTTATGGCCAAAGCGAGGATTGGGCATTTTGTTGAGGCACAGGTGTTGGAAAGCCTGGGCGTAGACTATATCGACGAGAGTGAAGTCCTTACCCCGGCGGATGATCTTTATCACATTGATAAGCAGGCCTTTGCAGTACCTTTCGTATGCGGAGCCCGCAATCTTGGAGAGGCTTTGCGCCGGATCGGAGAAGGAGCAGCGATGATCAGGACTAAAGGAGAGCCAGGAACGGGGAATATTGTTGAGGCAGTAAGGCATATGCGGACGGTACTGAGTGAAATCAGAAGACTGAAAACAATGCCGAAAGAAGAGGTGATGACTGCGGCCAAAGAGATGGGAGCACCTTATGACCTAGTGTTGTCCGTCGCCAAAAACGGGAAGCTGCCAGTAGTGAATTTTGCCGCAGGCGGAATTGCAACCCCAGCGGATGCCGCTTTGATGATGCAGTTGGGTGTAGATGGGGTCTTCGTGGGCTCCGGAATCTTCAAGTCATCGAATCCGAGGGCACGGGCTAAGGCCATTGTTCTGGCAACAACCCACTATAACGAGCCTGAGGTCTTAACCGAAGTATCCCGGAATTTAGGTGAAGCGATGCCGGGATTGGAAATTTCTTTAATCAATGCCAGTGAACGAATGCAGGAACGCGGCTGGTGATATTAGGTTTAAAACATAAATTTAAGAAAATAATTATAAAAACATAATGAGGAGATGTTGATATGAACAAAGAAAATTGGAAATTTGATACATTGCAGATCCATGCCGGACAGGTCCCTGATCCGACTACCGGATCCAGAGCCGTCCCGATTTATCAGACCACATCGTATGTATTTAACGATGCCAAGCATGCCGCTGATTTGTTTTCGCTGGCAGAACCCGGCAACATTTATACCCGGATTATGAACCCGACATCCGATGTTTTGGAACAGAGAATCGCTGCGCTTGAAGGCGGCGTTGGGGCGCTTGCCGTAGGGTCAGGTTCGGCTGCTATCACCTATTCCATTCTAAACATTGCCGGGGCCGGAGATGAGATTGTCGCTGCCAGCACGCTGTATGGCGGAACACATAATCTTTTCGCAATTACGCTTCCGAAGCTGGGGATCAAGACCCATTTTGTGAACCCCGATGATCCCGCAAATTTTAAGAAAGCAATCACAGAGAAGACCAAAGCCATCTATGTAGAATCAATCGGTAATCCGGGGATCAATATCGTCGATATTGAAGCCGTTGCCAAAGTGGCACACGATAACGGGATACCGCTTATTATTGACAATACGTTTGCAACGCCTTATCTTCTGAAACCTATTGAATACGGAGCAGATATTGTGGTCCATTCGGCAACCAAGTTTATTGGCGGTCATGGTACCTCCATCGGCGGGCTGATCATTGACGGCGGAAAATTTGACTGGGCTGCAAGCGGCAAGTTCCCTGGATTTACAGAGCCGGATCAGAGTTATCATGGACTGGTCTATGCAACATTGGGTGCACCAGCCTATATTCTGAAAGCCAGAGTGCAGCTCTTAAGAGATACCGGTGCGGCCCTGAGCCCGTTTAATTCTTTCCTGTTTATTCAGGGCCTTGAAACACTGTCTTTACGTGTCAAACAGCACGTGGCAAATACCTGGAAGGTTGTTGATTATTTAAAAAACCATTCCAAGGTTTCGTGGGTGAATTATCCAGGTTTAAAAGAAAATAAATACTTTGATTTATCGTTAAAATATTTTCCGCAAGGCCCTGGATCGATATTTACGTTCGGCATTAAAGGCGGTGCGGAAGCGGGAGTTAAACTGATCAACAATCTTGAATTATTTTCTCTGCTTGCCAATGTGGCGGATGCCAAGTCCCTCGTGATTCATCCTGCCAGCACAACGCATGCCCAACTCTCCGAGGAAGAACAGCTGGCTGCAGGGGTATCACCCGACATGATTCGGTTATCGATTGGGATCGAAGATGCTGATGACATCATTGCTGATTTAGAACAGGCTTTTTCCAAGATAGACTAATCAGTGAATTTAAAATAAAAGTTTTGAGAAGAATAACAACGACAGGAGAATGTTATGGAGAAAACTGTGGTTGTTGCCATGAGCGGCGGAGTGGACAGCTCCGTCACCGCTTTGTTGTTAAAACGGGAGGGCTACCGTGTTATCGGTGTCACCATGCAGATCTGGCCGCAATCCGAGGACAAGGCCAAAGCATGCTGCAGTCTGGAGGCAGTTAACGATGCCCGCAGGGTAGCCTGGAAGCTTGAAATTCCGTATTACGTGATGAATTTCAGGCAGGAGTTTGAAGACAAGGTGATTGACCATTTCTGCAATGAATACCTCCGGGGCAGAACGCCCAACCCATGCATCGAATGCAACAGGCATTTGAAATTTGATGTTTTGCTGCAGAAAGCCCGTGGTCTGGGTGCAGATTTCATTGCAACCGGTCACTATGTAAGGAAAGAATACGATGACAAGACACAGCAGTGGGTGTTAAAAACCGGGATCGACGAAACGAAAGACCAGAGCTATGCACTCTACCATCTGACCCAGGATCAGCTTACCCATACACTTTTTCCGCTGGGAAAATACCGTAAAGCGGATGTCAGGCAGATTGCGGGCAGGGAAGGACTTGCTGTCGCGCAAAAAGCGGAAAGCCAGGATATCTGTTTTGTTGAAGGGACAGCGGGGGATTTTATTGAGATGTACCGTCAACTTCAGGATATTGGACAAGGCAATATTATTGATGCTGAGGGGAATTTGATTGGGCAGCATAAAGGGATTTACCACTATACGGTCGGACAGCATAAGGGACTCGGACTCGCCCTCGGTTTCCCTGTTTACGTGACAGCGATCGATGCTGAAACCAATACAGTCCGGGTCGGAAGAAAAGAAGAACTATTCAGCTCAGGTCTGCTTGCAGAAAATGTGCATTTGATTTCTTCTGTGTCTCCTGAACTCCTACAAAACATATCGGTTGAGATCAGATACAATGCACCAAAAGTCTCTGCAGCGGTCAATTTGTTGCACGATGGAACAGCCGAGGTGGCCTTCACAGAAAAACAGCGAGCGGTAACTCCCGGGCAGGCGGTCGTGTTTTACGACGGAGATCATGTCCTGGGCGGCGGTGCGATCCGATCAGCTTTACAATCCAAAGGTTTTACCGCTATGAGAGAAGTACGTGAAATTCAAAAGTAAGATCTTAAAAGAAAACAATGAAAATGAAGCTTATCAAAACTAATTTATAAAAACTATTGAAATATCTCGAAATATTAGATATAATTTCAGTTGCGAAAAGAGGCAGTAGAGCCTTTTCAGCAAAGAATTTTTTGACCGTTCTCTGCAGAAGCTATAGAGGACCAAGGCCATACGGACAGCCGGGTCAAAAGCCGAAGTTGGCAACTTTGTTGCCTTATTGATTGAGCCGGGGCGGCTCGAAGCGTTATGAGTTGGCTAATTCATAGCCGTGTGCAAATCCGCTGCACATCACACTTGTGAAACGATCAATAAGAGTAGTAAAAGTAATTCCTTGCTATATAGACTCTGAAACCTCGAAAGCTGAATAAATAACTCTAAATGGAAAGGGCCTTCGCCCTTGACGTAAATAGAGCCAAATAAACAAGTTTTTCATGATCGTCGCGCTTAGGTGTGGTGTACTGCCCTGTTTTGCAGTACCGCCTCCTTAAGTGCTTTTTATTTGTCAAAATGTCTGCGAAGTTTTATGTTTCATGATCAGTAGAGGGATGAAAGTCAGGAACTTACAGCAAAAATTATTTCAGCGATTGGAGGAAAATGATTATGGGAAAAGTACTCGTTATCGGCTGCGGCGGCGTCGCCGGTGTGGCAATTCACAAGATCTGTCAGAATTCAGAGGTATTCGGAGAATTGTGTATTGCCAGCCGTACGAAATTGAAATGTGATGCTTTAGCGGAAAAACTGGGCGGAGGTAAAACCAAAATTACAACAGCCCAGGTAGATGCTGACAACGTGGAAGAACTGATCGCACTGATCAACAAAGAGAAGCCTGACGTTGTACTGAATCTGGCTTTGCCGTATCAGGACCTGCATATTATGGATGCCTGTCTGGCCACAAAGACCAGTTATGTTGATACCGCCAATTATGAGCCTGAGGATACTGCTCATTTTGAATACAAGTGGCAGTGGGAATACCGGGAGAAATTCAAAGAAGCAGGAATTACCGCGCTGCTCGGTTCAGGTTTTGACCCGGGGGTCACCAGTGTATTCAGTGCGTACGCATTAAAGCACCACTTTGATGAGATACATGAAATTGATATTTTGGATTGCAATGGCGGCGACCACGGTTATCCGTTTGCGACGAACTTTAACCCTGAGATTAATATCCGCGAAGTCACGGCCAAAGGCAGCTATTGGGAAAATGGCCACTGGGTGGAGACTGAGCCGATGGAGATCAAAAGGGAGTACAATTTCAAGGGTGTTGGTGTCAAGGATATGTACCTGCTGCACCACGAGGAATTGGAAAGCCTGGCGCTGAATATTAAAGGCATCAAACGCATTCGTTTCTTTATGACTTTCGGACAAAGCTACCTGACACATCTGAAATGTCTCGAGAACGTTGGTATGACGAGCATTGAGCCTATTAATTATAATGGAATGGAAATCATCCCTTTGCAGTTCTTAAAAGCTGTCCTGCCGGATCCGGCTTCCCTTGGCCCGCGTACCAAGGGCAAAACCAATATTGGATGCATTTTCAAGGGAATTAAAGACGGCAAGGAAAAAACCTACTATCTGTATAACATCTGCGATCATGAGGAGTGCTATCGCGAAGTAGGAAGCCAAGCCATCAGCTATACCACCGGCGTACCGGCGATGATCGGGGCGATGCTGGTTATGAACGGTACCTGGGCGAAACCTGGTGTTTATAATATGGAAGAGTTTGATCCCGATCCTTTTATGGAAGCACTCAATAAGTGGGGGCTGCCCTGGGAACAGGACTTCAATCCGGCGCTGGTACGCTGATGGGAAACGCAATAATGGACCTGTACGCAAGAGAACAGAATACTGAGGAACTGAAGGCTGTAGAAACAGAAAATGCAGAAAACTGGTTTGACTGTGTTCTGACTCCGAGCTATGTGGTTGATGAAAATCTGTTAATCTCAAATTTAAAAATTTTACAAGACATTCAGGAACAGAGCGGAGCAAAGATTCTGCTCGCCCAGAAGGCATTTTCAATGTTCCGGGTATACCCTTTGATTGCCCAATATTTGTGCGGAACAACAGCCAGCGGTTTGCACGAGGCGAAGCTCGGCCGTGAAGAATTTGGCAAAGAAGTGCATATTTTCAGTCCGGCTTACCGGGAGGATGAATTCGATGAGATCCTGACTGTATCCGATCATATCATATTTAATAGCTTTTCTCAGTGGAATAAGTTTGGTAAGCGGGCGCTCGCTGCAGGGGCAGAATGCGGCCTGCGGATCAACCCGGAATGTTCCACCCAGAAAGGTCATGGCATGTATGATCCCTGCGGACCCTATTCCAGACTCGGTGTGACCAGGGCAAACTTGAAGCAGGATTGGCTCCAAGGCCTTTCCGGACTGCATCTGCATACGCTGTGCGAACAAAATGCCGATGCGCTGGTGACAACGGTCGAAGCCTTTGAGAAGTCGTTCGGTCAGTTCTTGCCTGGGATGAAATGGCTGAACCTTGGTGGCGGGCACCACATTACACGTGAAGATTACGATCGGGAGCTTCTGATTCGAACCATCAAGCGTCTGCGGGAAACCTATGGCATTACCGTGTACCTGGAACCTGGCGAAGCGATCGCCCTAAATGCCGGTTTTTTGGTCTCATCCGTGCTGGATACGCTGCATAACGGTATGAACATTGCTATCCTGGATGCTTCAGCTGCCTGCCATATGCCGGATGTACTGGAAGTTCCGTACCGTCCCCGGATAATTGGCTCAGGGCAGCCCGGAGAAAAGAAAACTACGTACCGTCTTGGGGGGCCAACCTGCCTGGCCGGCGATATCATCGGCGATTATTCATTTGATCGGGCCTTAAATCCCGGAGACCGCCTGGTCTTCTGTGATATGGCGATTTACTCCATGGTCAAAAACAATACATTCAATGGGATACGGCTGCCGGATATTGTCCTGAACAAGGCTGACGGTACCCTTGAGACTGTCCGCAGCTTCGGCTATGAGGACTTCAAAAATCGCCTGTCTTAAAGCAAGCCAGTTGAAAATGTGGTATGATCATAAAAGATAGATTATACTGTTTTATTGGAGCATGCATTTGACCAAAGACTTTTGACACTTGAGGAGGAAAGCGAATGCCGATCAAAATTCCGGACGATTTACCGGCAAAAGAAATCCTGGAGAATGAAAATATATTTATTATGGGCGAAAACCGGGCACAGCATCAGGATATTCGTCCTTTAAGAATAGCACTGCTTAATTTAATGCCTACCAAAATCGTTACCGAAACGCAGTATTTGCGCTTGATGAGCAACTCACCTCTGCAAATAGAGATAACACTGCTTTACACTTGGACGCATAAGCCTGCGAATACTTCGGAAGAACACTTAAGCAGGTTCTACAGTTCTTTTGATGAAGTGAAAGACCAAAAATTTGATGGTCTGATTATCACCGGTGCACCGGTCGAAAATCTGGAATTTGAAGATGTGGACTACTGGGATGAACTCAAACAGATCATGAAGTGGAGCCTTACCAACGTTTATTCAACCATACATGTCTGCTGGGGAGCCCAGGCGGGATTATATTATCATTACGGGATTCCGAAATATTCGCTTGACAGTAAAATGTTTGGGATATTCAGCCATAAGATTATTAATCATAATAACAACAATAATTTCCTGCGGGGGTTTGACGAAGTATTCAATGCACCGCATTCCCGCCATACGGAAATCAGGATCGAAGATATCGAGAAGCATCCGGAACTGGAAGTTTTGGCCACATCGGATGACGCCGGAGTTTATATGGCTGCCGGCAAGCATGGCAGGCATCTTTTTGTTACCGGCCATCCCGAGTATGATGCGTTTACGCTGAAAACCGAATATGACCGGGATGTGAATAAAGGCCTGGATATCGCGGTTCCCCAAAATTACTTTCCTAATGATGACCCGAAGAAAATGCCTCAGGTTACCTGGAGAGGACATGCCAATTTATTGTTTTTAAACTGGCTGAACTATTATGTATATCAGCAGACACCTTTCGACCTTGGACAATTGGCTGAGTCAGACTGAGAGGTTGAATCAAGTTGGGTGACTGCGTATTTGTATTGATCACATGTATCGTTTTGGGGGCTTCTATATTGTTTTACGTTTATATTGTAGAATGCAAGGATGGAACATTGTACACAGGTTGGACTGTAGACATAGAAAAGAGGCTGACAGCCCATAACATGGGTAAGGGTGCTAAATATACCCGGTCGCGGTTTCCTGTTGTCCTCAAATACCTGGAACAGGTGTCATCCAAGCCGGAAGCATTCCAAAGGGAATACAGCATCAAACAATTAACCCGGGAACAAAAATATCAGCTGATTGCCCAAAGCAAGTCGGATCAAATAACCTGATGGAATGTCAGGTTATTTTTTACATAAAAATTAAGCACAGAATTTACCTTCCCGGCCACAGAATATTTTCTTTTCAGCGGTCCATAATAAAACAAAATATTAAAACGGAGGTATTTTTGCAATGAAAGCCAAGAAGATGCAAGGACCTAACACTGGAATCAGATGTGTGGTCAATACCTGTTATTATTATATGAATGGGGATCACTGCACAGCTGAAAAAATTGAAGTGCAGTCCCGGAATGCAGCTAACGCTGAACAGACTGACTGTGCGACCTTCATCAAAGAATAACAGGAAAAATGGAGGGGGATACGCTACTTTTGTCCCCCCCTTTTTCTATTCTTGTTACTTTTATTTCAATAATAATGATCCCTCTAATATTGATTACAGGCTACTGAAGTGGTATACCGGTATTCCGCTCATATCTTTGAATAAGCGGGTCAATGATTACGGCAGAGACAAGACCCAGATAAGCGGAGATAAAGCCGAAGCCCAGGAATGCAATAAGCTGCTGTAAGTTAAGCTGGAGCGAATGGTAATATAAGAAAATAGCTAAACCGCACCAGAAGCCTTGACAGAATGGACAGCCAAACAACTTGCAGAAAAAGTAGCCTTTCTGCTTAAGGGCATCTCTGATTTTTTTAAATAAGACAAAGTCAAATAGAAAAAAACGGAGGCTTAAAGCCAGCAGAAGCTCAAAAACCATTATAGATCACCTGATTTTATAAAATTTGTCCTTTTACATTCCATATTATGGTAAAGTACAATAATATGTGCCTAGTTAATGATGACCAGGTTAAAAATCAAAAAACAAAAAAGCCTAATGCAAGAATCATCCGGAAAGGGATTTAGGATTCTCGATCAGGCTTTTTCGTTATCAGATGTTCTGATTTGAGGATTAGATTCCGCTCATATTTTTTTGTTTTTCATAACGGGTGCGGGTGTTTTTGTCTAAAAATCTTTTGCGCAGGCGAACGTTGATGGGTGTAATTTCTACATATTCATCATCATTGATATATTCCAGGGCTTCTTCCAGACCGAGCAATTTTGCCGGTTCCAGTCTCAGGCTTTCATCGGCTCCGCTGGAGCGCATGTTGGTCAACTGCTTTTTGCGGGCAATGTTAATATCAATATCCTGTTCGCGGTTGCTTTGGCCGACAATCATACCTTCATAGACTTTGGTTCCGGGATCAATAAACATTCTGCCGCGGTCCTGCAGCTGAAACAGTGCATAAGCGGTGGATTCTCCCGGATCTGAAGCGACCAGGACTCCCCGGTTGCGGCCTTGAATATCGCCCTTATACGGTTGATAGGAATGGAAGACATGCGCCATGATTCCTTCCCCGCGGGTTTCGGTAAGATAGTCCCCCCTGAAGCCGATCAATCCGCGTGCCGGAATCAAAAACTCCAGGCGTGTAACTCCACCGGACATGTTGACCATGTTCTGCATCTCAGCTTTACGGGTGCCAAGCATTTCAATCACGGTGCCGGTGCACGAATCAGGAATATCACAAGTCAAATGCTCAAATGGCTCGCATTTGACACCGTCAATCTCCTTCAGAATAACTTCCGGTTTCGAGACCATCAGTTCGAAGCCTTCTCTTCGCATATTTTCAATCAGGATGGACAGGTGCAGCTCTCCGCGTCCTGATACTTGAAAACAGTCCATGTTTTCAGTTTCTTCCACGCGGAGACTAACATTTGTTTCAATCTCTTTAAACAGTCTTTCTCTGAGCTTGCGGGACGTGATATGTTTTCCTTCTGTTCCGGCAAAAGGACCGGTATTGACCATGAAAAGCATGGTCAGGGTAGGTTCGTCAATTTCAATCATCGGAAGAGGTTCCGGATTCAACGGATCAGCTATGGTTTCTCCGATATTGATATTGGGAATGCCGCTGATAGCTACGATGTCTCCGGCATTTGCTTCAAGTACATCAACCCGGCCTAAGTTCTGGAAGGTAAATACTTTACCGACTTTGACTTTCTCGATCGATCCGTCTCTTTTGATCACAGCGACTTGAGTATTAGCAGTCAGCTTGCCCCGGAAGACACGTCCGATAGCAATCTTGCCAAGGTAATCGTTATAGTCGAGTGTTGTTGCCAGCATTTGTAGCGGACTGTCGGGATCGCATTCTGGAGCAGGAATTTCTTTCAGAATCGTTTCGAATAACGGGACCAGATCTTCAGTCATTTCCCCGGGTTCATAACCGGCATTTCCCTGACGGGCTGAGGTATAAACAATTGGAAAATCAAGTTGTTCATCACTCGCGCCAAGCTGCATAAACAACTCCAGGACTTCATCGACAACTTCGTAGGGACGCGCTTCAGGCCGGTCGACTTTGTTAATGACGACGATGGGTTTCAAATCCAGTTCCAAAGCCTTACGAAGCACAAATTTCGTCTGAGGCATCGGGCCTTCAAACGCATCAACAACCAGAAGCACACCGTCGACCATTTTCAGGACGCGCTCGACTTCTCCACCAAAATCGGCATGTCCAGGGGTATCGACAATATTGATCTTGACACCCTGCCAGTTTACGGAAGTATTCTTAGCCAGAATGGTAATTCCGCGTTCCTTCTCCAGATCATTGGAGTCCATGACTCTTTCTTCGACTTGTTCATTGGAGCGAAACGCTCCGCTTTGTCTGAGCATGACATCGACAAGACTTGTCTTGCCATGATCGACGTGGGCAATAATTGCTAAATTTCTTAAATGGTCAGCGTACATTCAATTTCTCCTGTCGTAATCTAATTCTTTCTCCTTAACAAGTAAGAACATAAATAAGAATATTGGTATTTGCATATCGAAATCTTAAAGAAGTAATACTTGCCAATCGTCCTGCATATGAAGAGGACGTAACCTTTAATATTATAATACGTTTAAAGTTTTTTTCAAATTAATTTATTTTTCCCGATCATTTTTTGTTTTATTCTGGAATCAGGATCTGTCTATTTTTTATTGGAACTGTTTCAACATTATTCTACAATCGGCATGTTCGCGGTAAGGCTTGCGCAAATATGCGGAGAAATATATAATTTCATAGGGACGAGTATAAAACACATCATGAAGGAGCAGACCCGATGAGGAAATCCAGGCGAACCTATCGCAGACGAAACAAGACACCGTTGCTCGCCATCTTAATCATCGTATTTGCCTTAGCAATCGTAATGGTATCCAAAATAGTTTCCGGCAATGCAACCGATCATTCACAGACAGGCTCAAGCTACGGAGCTCAAACGGCGGATCATTCCAGTGAAGCAGCGGACACTGCGCGTCTAATCCGGCAAGCTGACGTTGCTGCCGGTACGAAAATCGATGAATATAAAGGTGTGCCAGTCTATTCCAATGGCGCGAATTATATGTCCAGCCACGGCTTAAGTTATAGTGAAGACGATTATTATTACGGCTACAAGTGGCAGTGTGTGGAATTCGTCAAACGATTCTATTATGAAATCTATCATCATGAGATGCCTGACGGCGCTGGAAACGCCAAATATTTCTTTAATCCGATGCTGGCGCAGGGCGAACTGAATGAACAGAGAGGCCTTGTTCAGTACGTTAACGGAGGGAATGAAAAACCCCGGGAAGGAGACCTGCTGGTCTTCGATGAGGGGTCTTACGGTCACGTTGCAATTATCTGCGGAGTAGGCGACGACTGGATTGAAGTCATTCAGCAGAACTCCGAGGTTTCCAGGGAAAAATACAGTCTTGTTTACAAAGATGGTACCTATACGATATCCGGAGATAGAGATCCGGCCGGATGGCTCAGAGTTAGCAGCAGGTAAACCTGGCCATAACAGCAAAGATTTAAGGAATTGAGAAACCAGAAAAATATTAAGGCTGAAAATATTAAGGCTGAGCCGAGATGGAGAATTTCGACTCAGTCATTTTAGTATATCAAAAAGTAGAAATACTACTTTCTGATATATCTAAATGCAGCTATGGTTGACACCAAGGCGTGGCGTCAGCAAAGTTTTCTTTTTATTAGCTGAAAATAATTTGTAATAATCTACGATAATTGGAAACAATAATGGTAAACCTGTAGAGAATATCGAACATTATCGGCATAGTGTAAAGGAGTATCCAGAATGAGAATTCCCAATCATATTGGGGTTATCCCAGATGGCAACCGGCGATGGGCAGACAACAATGGATTACCAAAGGAGATGGGCTACCGGGAAGGTCTGGACCCAGGACTTAAACTTCTGAAATTATGCAGGGGAGCCGGCGTCAAAGAACTGACCTATTATGGTTTTACAGTGGATAATACCAAAAGACCAGCTACTCAGAAGAAAGCTTTTGTGCAGGCCTGCATTGATGCAATTGGTATGATTGCGAGCGAGGACGTGTCCTTGTTAGTGATTGGCGATACAGAATCTAAGATGTTCCCCAAAGCGCTGCTGCCATATACGCGTCGGACAAAGGTCGGCAAAGGCGGCATTAGAGTGAATTTTCTCGTCAATTATGGCTGGGAATGGGATCTGGGAAATCTTCGTACTGCCGAAAAAAATAAGAGAAAGGTTATTAAAGAGTTAAAATCAAATGATATTTCCAGAGTTGATTTGCTGATCCGCTGGGGAGGAAGACGCCGACTCAGCGGTTTCCTGCCTGCACAAAGTGTTTATGCGGATTTCTATGTACTCGATGATTACTGGCCTGATTTTAAGGAAGAGCATTTCTATGATGCTCTGAAGTGGTATAATACGCAGGATATTACTTTAGGCGGTTAGAAAAAGAATGTGAGTGGAGAATGCACAGTCTCGGTGAATAAAGGTATTAACAAGGTATTAACAAAGGTATTGACAAAGAAGTAATTGGACTGATATAGTGAATAGGAATATATGAAAAGATGATGACAGGGAATAATAAGTCCGGAGTGTTTGTGCAGAGAGCCGCAGGCTGGTGAAAAGCGGTCAAGACGAAAGACTGAACTCCCCCTTGAGTTGCCGGCTGAAACCATTCAGGTAGTAGGACCGGACGGAGTCTTCCGCCGTTAAAAGGAAGGGGATATCGGAAGATGATTTCATTGTTTTCCCGCATCCTGTTGAGTGAACGGCATATGCCGTTAACATGAGTGGTACCGCGAATTGGCCTTCGTCTCATTATTTGAGACGAAGGCTTTTTGACGTCCATGGATGGACTAATGTCGCGATTCCATGGAGGGAAAGAACCGACAAACCCACGGATGGACAAAGGTTGCAGTGTAAAGGATGGCAAGGGGCGGCGACGTTAAAGGAGGTAATGTTTTATGCGCAGATTATATTTGTTTGACACTACGTTAAGAGATGGTGAACAATCTCTCGGAATCACGTTAAATGTCCGGGAAAAACTAGAGATTGCCAAGCAGCTGGTTACACTCGGCGTAGACATTTTGGAGGCGGGCTTTCCGGCTTCATCTCCCGGGGACTTCGAATCTGTGAAAATCATTGGCAGGGAGGTTAAGGGGATCACAGTGTGTGGACTGACCCGTTGTGTGAAAAAAGATATTGACCTTTGTGCCGAGGCTCTCAAAGAAGCTGAGAACCCTAGAATTCATACCGGAATCGCTGTTTCCCCGATTCATATGGAGAAAAAACTCAGGCTAAAACCGGAACAGGTGATTCAAAAGGCTGAAGAAGCCGTCAGACATGCCAAAAAATATCTGAACGATGTCGAGTTTTATGCTGAAGACGCTTTTCGGAGTAATTATGATTTTCTGGCTAAGATATTTGAGCGCGTAATCGCAGCCGGAGCAACAGTCGTAAATATTCCGGATACTGTAGGATACGCGACTCCTTGGGAATTCGGCGAACTGGTCTCCTATATCAAAACCAATGTCCCTAATATTGACCGGGTGAAAATAAGTGTCCATTGTCATAATGATCTTGGAATGGCCACAGCAAACACCCTAGCTGGGGTTATGGCCGGGGCCGATCAAGTGGAAGGCACTATCAACGGGATAGGTGAAAGAGCCGGCAATACTGCTTTGGAAGAAGTTATTATGGCGATGTATACCCAGAAAGATCGCTACGGCATCGATTTGGCTGTAAACACCCGGGAAATTGCCGCGACCAGTAGACTGGTTTCCTCAATCACAGGGGTCCCTGTACCGAGCCATAAGGCGATAGTCGGGACAAATGCATTTATGCATGCTTCCGGCATTCATCAAGATGGCATCCTGAAAGAGAAACAGACCTATGAGATTATTGATCCGGAGACCATCGGCGTACCGAGGAACCAGATTGTCCTGAGTGCCAGATCAGGAAGGCATGCGCTGAAACACAGGCTGGAGGAACTCGGATATAAGATGGAAGATAGCCAGATGAATACCCTTTACGAAGAATTTCTATTGCTGGCCGATAAGAAGCAAGAAATCTACGATGAAGATTTGCATATTCTGATGGGAACGGGTATACCTGAGCAAAACAGGATCAAGGTCAAGAATATATCCGTAGCTACATCAGGGAAACAGTCGGCCACCGCTGCGGTTACTTTGGAAATACAGGGCACGGAGATAACCGATGCGGCGATCGGAAATGGTCCTGTCGATGCGGTGTTTAAAGCAATTGACCGAATTACCGGTAACGAAGTCCGGCTCGAGGATTATAGTATCAAATCTGTGAGCCGCGGCAAAGAGGCGTTGGGGAATGCAACTGTTAAAATTTTTGCCGACGGGAATTATTATGTCGGCAAGGGAGTAAGTACCGACGTCATCGATGCTAGCGCCCTGGCCTATGCCGATGCAGTCTCCAAACTTAGCTGAGATGCAGAAAAAGATGCCTTACTTGAACTGAACCCCAAAATCTGGACAGAATATAATTAAGCTGCGCTGGAGGACTGGATCCTGTATTGAACAGGACTCAGTCCTTTCAATTTGCTTTTAATCCTTTTGGTATTGTAGTATTC